>NZ_JAWPOT010000005.1:115276-197721 GCF_033344415.1 Vibrio sp. 1727 | reverse complement strand
GTGGTGCCCGGAGGCGGAATCGAACCACCGACACGAGGATTTTCAATCCTCTGCTCTACCGACTGAGCTATCCGGGCAACGGAGCGCTATTAAACGGATTTTCCCGCGTTGCGTCAACCACTTTTTTTAAATAATTTCAAAAAAGTGGTTGTTCGAACGCTTTTTATTCAACTATCACTACAAAGTTTGCTTCGAGTTAAATTCCTTTTTGAAATTTGTAACTTTTTCTAGGTAGCGACGCGCTTCTGCGTTCGGGTGTTTCTTGGTTAACGCCCAATAAACTTGGTTGGGTTGCAATGAATTAAGATCTTGCATTGCGCGTTTGCGATCACTGCGATGAAATGTGTTTAAAACTCCTCCAGTACCGCCATTGTAAGCTGAAATCATGCTGTACTCGAGAGAGGTAGGGTGGCGGACTTCTCTTAAATAACGATTTTTTAAGATATAGAAATACGCAGTACCAGTATCTATGTTGTTTTCTGGATTAAACAAATATTCAGGGCTTGGTTGGCCTGAGCGCTTTTTCACGAGTTTGAACACATCTCGTCCCGCGGTTTTAGGTACAACTTGCATTAGGCCATATGCATTTGCCCAACTTACCGCGTATGGGTTGAAACTGCTCTCGGTTTTAATAATGGCGTATATCAAGTCTTCTGGAATGTCGTATTTCTTGGAAGCTCGACGCACGATATCGGCGTATTGGTAGCTGCGTGTTGAAAAGTGGTCTTCAACCATGGGAATTTCGACATAATACGCTTTCTTGAAATCTACATTTTTGGTTTTTATTTTATTTGCGATTAGGTATTCCGCAAATCGGTTTGCCCGCCAAGACCATTGAATTGGCTTATTGTCTTGGTCGACAACTTGTTTATACAGGAATGGTTGCCCCTCTAACGTGATACCTTTAGAGGAGAATAAGTCGACATGAGCGGGATCGTCTGGTGTTAATAAGGTGGTGACAATCGCGTCTTTTAGGTGTTTTTGGGGCTCGGTCGGTGATACGGTCTCTATCGTGATCACGCCTTTGCGAAAGTCGACCTCGGCGCGGCTAAGGTAGTTATCGATGTACTTAACGTAATTACTCTTGCCAGCGTACTTGATTTCTTTTTTACCCCAGCGCTTTTGAATATTGCCTGAAAAGCTATTGATTAAGGCATCTAGCGCCGCAGTATCTTTTTCAAATTGTCCTGGTAGCTCAGCTAAGTTATTGGCAAAACGGTTTGTTGGCTCGTAGTTGACGTCATAAATCTTTTCGACGAATTCACGGCTACAGCCTGCCATTAAAAGTGCGGCAGCAATAAAGACAATTTTTTTCATAAGTATCAGAGTTATTGAAGGTAATAGAAAAATGACACCACAAATGGTTGTGATGCCATTGTTTAACTCAAGCGACTTTATTCGCTCGGCGGTGTGTAACCTTCGATATGAACGTCTTTTCCTTCAAAGAGGAAATTTACCATTTCTGTTTCGATCAGTTTGCGGTGTTCTGGATCCATCATGTTGAGTTTCTTCTCGTTGATCAACATGGTTTGTTTGTGTTGCCACTGAGCCCACGCTTCTTTCGAGATGTTGTCGAAAATGCGTTTACCTAGTTCACCAGGGTAAAGTTGAAAGTCTAGACCTTCGCCTTCTTTCTTTAGTCGAGCACAAAATACAGTGCGGCTCATAATGACTCCTTGTATTCAATTAACGAAGTTCGTGGGGTAGCGTTTCCAGCAATAGTTTTACTGGCGCGGCTAAACCGACTTCTTCAGGTTTAGATAAGTTATACCAAAGACCTTTGTTGCCTTCCATTATCACGTCCGGTTGCTTTGATAAATCAATCAAAATTGGCGTGATATCTAGGTGGTAATGGCTGAATGTATGACGAAAGGTAATCAGTGTTTGCTTCTGTTTGATATTGCTGGCTTGAATGCCCCGTTGATCCAGTAGCAATTCAATGTCGCTTTCTGCATCCACATGTTCGGTTTGTGGGAAGCAGAATAAGCCACCCCAAATGCCTGTTTGTGGTCTTTGCTCCAACCACACCTCATGACCATTTTCGGTGTTGTGGTGAAGCATCACGAAACGAGTTTGCTTGATTGGCTTATCTTTCTTCGGTTTTTTGCCCGGGTAGTCGAGCACATTACCTTGTTGCTTTGCCACACACAGATCAGCAACAGGGCAGAGGCTACATTTGGGTTTGCTGCGTGTGCAGACCATTGCGCCCATGTCCATCATTGCCTGGTTATACTTATCTACATCCGTTTGTGGGGTGTGCGTTTCGGCAATTTCCCACAGCTGGTTTTCAACCTTTTTTTGTCCTGGCCATCCTGCAACTGCGAAACAGCGGGATAGGGTGCGCTTCACGTTACCATCAAGAATCGCGTGTGGTTGTTTATACACAGACGATAAAATGGCGGCAGCGGTAGAGCGACCAATCCCCGGTAGGGCGTTCATTTTCTCTATATCAAGAGGAAACTCACCATTGTATGTAGAGGCGACCTCTTGTGCTGCTTTGTGAAGGTTACGGGCTCGGGCGTAATACCCTAAGCCAGTCCAAAGGTGTAGGACTTCATCTTGCTCAGCATTGGCAAGATCGATCACGGTTGGAAAGCGCTCCAAGAAACGTTGGTAATACGGAATAACCGTAGTGACCTGAGTTTGCTGAAGCATAATTTCAGACAACCAGACACTGTATGCGGTCTTATTTTGTTGCCACGGAAGATCTTTTCTTCCATATGCGTCATACCATTCTAGGATGGCACTGGCGAAAGGTGTCACGACTTGCTCTGTATTCTATTATTGGTTAGGTGCAAAATTGCACCACATAATGGGCAAGAAGTACAACGGATAAACAGTAGGGATATAAAGAGGTGTGTCGTTGCTTTTGGGTTGCCATAGACCAAGAGCTCAACAAATACTTGCACCTAAGTAAATTCTTTGGATAATCCCCGCTTTGATTAATCAATGTGCAGGCAAAATCAATGAGTGAAGTAACCACTAACGAATACAACGAAGACGGAAAGCTGATCCGCAAAATCCGCAGCTTTGTACGCCGTGAAGGGCGTTTGACTAAAGGTCAAGAGAGCGCGATGAATGAATGCTGGCCTACGATGGGTATTGACTTCAAAGCTGAACTTCTCGATTGGAAAGAGGTGTTTGGCAACGATAACCCAGTAGTGCTTGAGATCGGTTTTGGTATGGGTGCTTCATTGGTTGAAATGGCAAAGAACGCGCCAGAGAAAAACTTCATCGGTATCGAAGTTCATAGCCCAGGCGTTGGTGCTTGTCTTGCCGATGCTCGCGAGGCGGGAATTACTAACCTGCGTGTAATGTGTCACGATGCGGTAGAAGTATTCGAACACATGATCCCAAATGGCAGCTTATCGACACTGCAATTGTTCTTCCCAGACCCTTGGCATAAGAAGCGTCACCACAAGCGTCGTATTGTTCAATTAGGTTTTGCGGAAATGGTGCGTGAGAAGCTTATCCCTAATGAAGGTATCTTCCACATGGCGACCGACTGGGAAAACTACGCAGAGCACATGATTGAAGTGATGAACCAAGCGCCAGGTTTCGAAAACATTGCTAAAGATGGTGATTTCGTTCCTCGTCCAGACGATCGCCCGCTAACGAAGTTTGAAGCTCGTGGTCACCGTCTTGGTCACGGTGTTTGGGATATCAAATATAAGCGTATTGCGTAACCAGAGGAGTTCATGGGATGTACCATTACGCGATATTAGCGAATCCGGGTCATAACCGAATTTACTTTGATAGCGCAATGACCATTGCCTGTTCTGAACTAAAAGCAATTTTAGCTTCACAAGGCGTGGATGTGACAGAAATTGGTAGTAAAAACGTTGGCTTACCTGCTGCGTTGGTGTTTTCTTGTCAGGAAGCGCTAACCGATGAGCAGGCGCGAAGAATCGCAGCCTCTTCGATTTACTATGCGCTATTTGAAGTGCGCGAAGATGGTTTACTTCGACCAGTTCAAGCGCCCGTATTTAACACTTTCCCGGAAAGTATGAGCCAGATTTTGCGCTACACCGGGAAAACAAACGAGCAGTTTACCCGTTTGATGGTGAATATCGGCATTAGTGCGTCCAATACGGGAAGTGAACAACTGACCTTAATGGATCCAATGTGTGGTAAAGGTACAACCTTATTTGAAGGCTTGATCCACGGTTTGAACGTGGTAGGGGTTGAGATCAACGCCAAGTGGGTGCAAGAGATCCAGACCTTTATTGTTAAGTTCATGAAGAATGGCCGCTTTAAGCACAAAGTGAGCAAAGAAAAGCGCACTGCGGGTGGCAAGAAAGTGGCGGATGGTTTCGTGGTTGAAGCTGCAGCAAATAAAGAAGATTACAACCAAGGCCATCTTCAGTTTATGAAGCTGTATTCGGCTGATACTCGTATCGCTGATCAAGTCGTGAAAAAGAACTCAGTTGATGTGATGGTGTCTGACTTGCCTTATGGCGTGCAGCACGGCAGCAAAAATGCCAAGGACAGCAAACTGAACCGCAGCCCACTAGAGCTTTTAAAAGAGGCTCTGCCTGCATGGAAAGTGGTATTGAAAAAACAAGGTTCAGTGGTGTTGTCTTTCAATGAATTTACATTGAAATGGAAAGATGTCGCGGCATTATTTGAAGAGCAAGGTTGGAAGGTACTTTCAGAAGAGCCTTACATCGGTTATCTTCACCGTGTTGATCAATCTATCAACCGCAATATTATTGTGGCAGTAAAACCATAATCGACTTGAGTCGAACGAACCCTATGGAAAAGCCAACGACACGTTGGCTTTTTTTACCTCTGAGCTCAACGAGCTCTCTTGTAAATAGAAGGTAGAGAATGAAACCGACAGTGGAAATTTTGACAGATATTTTGGCGGAAGTACGCCCTTTAATCGGCCAAGGTAAAGTGGCTGATTACATTCCTGCTCTGGCAAAAGTACCCAGCAACAAGTTAGGTATTGCGGTATACACCAACGAAGGTGAGGTTATTAAGGCGGGTGATGCCGATGAACCTTTCTCTATCCAATCTATTTCAAAAGCATTGAGCTTGACGTTAGCGATGTGCTTGTACAAGCAAGAAGAAATTTGGTCTCGAGTGGGAAAAGAGCCTTCGGGGCAGGCATTTAATTCGCTAATCCAGCTAGAAATGGAGCAAGGTATTCCTCGTAATCCATTTATAAATGCTGGAGCGATAGTAGTGGCAGATTTGTTACAAACTCGCTTATCTGCACCTCGTCAGCGCCTGTTGGAATTTGTGCGTCAGCTTTCTGGTGATACCCATATTGTGTATGACAAAGTCGTTGCGGCATCCGAAATGATGCATGGTGATCGTAATGCGGCGATTGCATATCTCATGCGTTCGTTTGGCAACTTCGAAAATGAAGTGATTCCAGTACTACAAAACTACTTCCACGCTTGTGCGCTGAAGATGAGTTGCGTCGATTTGGCTAAAACGTTTAGCTATTTAGCAAACAAGGGCACATCGGTACAAACGGGTAAGCCTGTAGTTTCTCCTGTGCAAACCAAACAACTTAATGCACTGTTAGCAACGTGTGGCTTGTATGATGGCGCGGGCGAGTTTGCTTATCGCGTTGGAATGCCTGGTAAGTCTGGTGTTGGTGGTGGCATTATCGCGGTAGTACCTGGTGAAATGACCATTTCAGTATGGTCTCCAGAGCTTGATCCTTCAGGTAACTCGCTTGCTGGTACTAAGGCGCTTGAGCTGCTCTCAGAGCGAATTGGCCGTTCAATTTTCTAATATTGGAAATGTGTCAACCTTATTTAGGGTGGTACTGTTTCTAAATAAAAAGCCTCTCAATTGAGAGGCTTTTTTTGTTTTGGGGTTGCGTTACTCTTCGCTTTCTTCGGCCATAAAGGCTTCGAGCAAATCATTAAGGAAGAGCTTCCCTTTTTCAGTAATTTGCCAGTGGGTAGGCGTTTCACTCAGGTAGCCCATTTCTATCGCCCAGTTGATGGTTTCTTGAATCGTACTAATCGGTAAGCCCGTGGT
Source organism: Vibrio sp. 1727 (assembly GCF_033344415.1). Classification (NCBI taxonomy): domain Bacteria; kingdom Pseudomonadati; phylum Pseudomonadota; class Gammaproteobacteria; order Vibrionales; family Vibrionaceae; genus Vibrio; species Vibrio sp. 1727. The sequence continues at coordinate 191,718 of NZ_JAWPOT010000005.1, read as the reverse complement.
GTCCACGTAATCTTGCTTCGGACAGGCTTCAATTAAGCGGAATCGGTTCATAAAGAACTCGAATGGACGATCTTCATCCGCGACGACATGTTCCGTATGCAGATAAGGTTTGACCATATTTTGATAAGCCGCTAAATAGCCTCGCGGGTGTTTTACCTTTGTCGTTCGAATAATACGTCCGTCGGTAAAACTGAGTTTGCCATGAGAGCCACAACCGATACCAAGGTAATCACCAAAGCGCCAGTAGTTGAGGTTGTGCTGACACTGATAGCCCGGCTTGCTGTAACCGGAGATTTCATATTGCACATAACCCGCGGCTGCAAGTTTTTGGTGTCCGAGCTCGAAAATATCCCACAAGTCATCATCGTCAGGTAGCGTTGGTGGCTTGTAGTAGAACATGGTGTTTGGTTCGATGGTCAGCTGATACCAAGACAAGTGCGGCGGTGCCAACTCAATCGCTTTGTCCAAATCTGCCAAGGCTTGTTCGATGCTTTGATCAGGTAAGCCGTGCATGAGATCGAGGTTAAAACTGTTCAAACCGATTTGGTGCGCCAGCTTAGCAGCATTGACGGCTTCGTCTTGGCCGTGAATGCGCCCCAAACGCTCAAGCTTTTGTTGCTCAAAGCTTTGCACGCCGATAGAGATACGCGTTACACCAGCTTTGCGGTAGCCAACAAAACGCTCTGCTTCGATGGTGCCTGGATTCGCTTCCATGGTGATTTCGATTTCAGGCTTGAACGGAATACGCGCTTCAATGCCCTTAAGTAGACGCTCGATGCCTTCTGCCGAAATCAAACTCGGCGTACCACCACCAATGAAGATTGAATGCAGTGGACGTGGCGCTTCGTTAAGTCGATATTTCTCAATGTCGGTATCCAAATCTTCTAAAAGGGCACTGATGTACTCTTCTTCTGGAATCTCGGTTTTGAGCGCGTGAGAGTTAAAGTCGCAATACGGGCACTTTTGCACACACCAAGGGATGTGTACATACAAGCTGAGTGCTGGGGGCGTTAACATGGTCTAATTCGCTCGTGATTACTGAGACACTTGCTCAGACAGTTGAGCAAACAACGACTTGAGCGCTTTACCGCGGTGAGACAGTTGTTTCTTACGTGCAGGTTCAAGTTCGGCTGACGCACAGTTGTCTTCAGGAACAAAGAAGATAGGGTCGTAGCCAAAGCCATTTTCACCGTGTGCTTCAGTTAGAATTCGGCCTTCCCATTTACCGTGACAGACGATAGGCGTTGGGTCGTTCTCGTGACGCATGAGGACTAATACGCAGTGGAAACGTGCTGTACGCTCTGCTTCTGGTACGCCTTCCATTGCCGCTAGCAATTTTTCTAGATTCTCTTGATCAGATGCGCTCTCGCCTGCGTAACGTGCAGAGTAAATGCCCGGAGCGCCTTTTAAGAAATCGACTTCTAATCCAGAGTCGTCTGCAATGGCAGGAAGCCCTGTTTCTTGTGCGGCATGGCGAGCTTTAATGATTGCGTTTTCAATGAAAGTTGTACCCGTTTCAGCTACTTCCGATACATTGAATTCACTTTGCGCTAATACTTCAAAGCCGAAGTCAGACAATAAATCTGCCATTTCACGAACTTTGCCTTGGTTACCAGTTGCTAGCACAATTTTTTTCATGGGAATCTCTTTTAATAGTGATAGAGGAGAACAAATCGTTCTCCTCTAGATATTCTTTAACTAATAAGTGGTTTTTAGCCTGCTTAGATCCAAAAGCTTTTGGAACATCACAACCCAATTACTCTTCAACATAAAACTTCTGGGTGAATTTAAGCTTACCTGAGCCTTTGTTTCCAGCTTTTACGTCAATATCGAAAGTAAAAGTTTCTTCGTGGGTAATTGGTAGTTCGGCTAAATAGTATATCGCATTGCCTTCTTTGACTTCACGAAAGGTCAAGGTCTGAGTTTGGCCGATAAGGTTCTTCGCGCGTCCAGCAATTTTTGCTTCTAATGCTGGTTTACCCAATGAAGCTCTATCTAACACGCTAATATTAACCACAGCGAGGTATCCATTACGTTTGATATCGTAGCTACGTGCGACTTTGGGTGTTAGGAATGTTGAGTTAAACGCGACATAGTGTACTTCGATATCTTTCATATTTTTAAACTGATCGGCGAAGCTTGGTAACGACAACAGGCTAATCAGTAATGCGGTAATCCATTTGCTCATTGTTACTTCCTCAAAGCACTTGTTATAAAACAACCATAGCTGCAATTTTACCTTGGTCAGGGGGTAAAAAATGCGTACTCAGTCGTTGGTATTAGTAAGTGTGGTACAAAATCGTAAATAAAAAGCCATCATATGATGGCTTTAATTTCTGTCGGTATCTGGGTAGGCGATTCTATCCGAATTTGTTTGTGCCGTCCTAATTCACCTTTTTCTATGTGAACCAAACCCTTAGCGATTTTAAACTGCTTGGCTAAGAACTTAGTTAGGTGTGCATTAGCTTTGCCATCGACAGGTGGAGCAGTAATGGCGATTTTTAACTCTTCACCATGCAAGCCAACGATTTTATCGCGGCTAGCTTTAGGTTGAATATAGAGCTTCAGGATGATGTCCTCACCATCTTGCCAAACTGCAGCTGACATTATAGCTGGAACCAAATTGGACCAATGATATCGCCCATTAAGAAGTTCGCGAACTGCAAGCCGATAAATAACACCAGTACGCTTAAATCAAGACCACCAATAGCCGGAAGAATACGACGGATTGGAGCGCACATTGGCTCGGTCAGTTGATGGAATACGTACTCGATAGGGCTGCGGCCTTGGCTTACCCAGCTCAAAATTGCACGGATCAATAGTACCCAGAACAATAGGCCACCTGCGGCTTTGATTAATGATAGTAAGCCCAAGAATAAGAAGTCAGCGCTGAAAGAGACGGAACCGTTCGAAGCTATTAGGATAAGCACGACAAATTTAAGCACACACAACACGTAGGCAAACAACACGGTTGCTAGGTCAATATTCCCCACGGAAGGGATAACGCGGCGCAATGGACCAATGACCGGCTGAGTCGCTTTTACTATAAATTGCGAGAATGGGTTGTAGAAGTCTGCGCGTGCAGCTTGCAACCAAATTCGCAAAATTACGACCATGATGTACAGGTCAAATAGGGTTGAGATGAGAAAACTCATTGAATTCATAAGGTACCCTTAACAAGTGATGGATGATACTAAACGGAGTTCATCCAAATAATTAAAACAGTTTTTCCATTTCTTCCGCGCGAGCCACAGCAGCTTGCATGGCTTTAGCGACAATATCTGAAAGTTGATGTTCGTTGAATGTACGTAGTGCTTCTGCCGTTGTCCCACCTTTCGATGTCACGTTCTCACGCAGGGTCGATAGCTCAGCTTCTGGGTTGCTAACCACCATACTGGCCGCGCCCAGTGCAGCTTGCTGAACCAATAGTCGAGCGGTCTCTTTATCAAAGCCTTGCTCAATCGCTTCTGCTTGCATCGCTTCCATAAACAGGAAGAAGTATGCTGGAGCACTGCCCGCTGCGGCAATCACATTATTGATGCCAGACTCTTGCTCAACCCAGCATACTTTACCGACCGATTCCATTAACTCTGCGGCAAAAGCTTTGTCGTGCTCGGTTACATGAGTTGGTGCGAATAAACCACTCATACCCAACCCAAGTTGTGATGGCGTATTTGGCATAACACGAACCAAGTTCAATTTGGTGGCTAGCATATCATCCAATCGTGAACAGTTGATGCCTGCGGCAATAGAAATCACCAGTTTATTAGTGAAATCGATCGATTGCAGTGGTTTACAGACATCCGCCATCATTTGCGGTTTTACAGACAATACCACCACATCCGCCTCGGTCGCAGCTTGGATGTTATCGCTGGTGGTTCGGATGCCAAAATCTTGTTCTAGCAGAAGGCGGCGAGCCTCTGAAGGAGCCGTCGCGGTAATGTTTTGCGCTGGGTATCCGTTAGCAACCAAGCCGGAAACAATGGCTCTCACCATGTTGCCAGCACCAATGAAGGCGATTTTTTTATGTTCCATTTGTCTGATTTCCATCATGATATTTAGAATTTGTTGTGCGCTCAGGTGTATAATGGCGCCGCTGTTACTTACTGCTCCTATTGGCGAGTAAGATGATTGCGCATTTACGCTCTAACGATTGGCGACATAACTTATGTCGCGAGTGAGCGTTTTGTTGATTTAGCTGTAGTCTCGTGCGCCGAAAATAGCGGTTCCAATACGAACCATTGTACTACCAGCTTCGATTGCTGCGGTCATATCACCACTCATTCCCATTGATAATGTATCGATTTCTGGGAACTGTGCTTCGAGTGTTTGCTTCAACGTAGCCAACTTCTGAAATTCATGGAGTTGTGATTCGTAGTCAGACACGTTGGCAGGAATCGACATCAACCCTCTTAAAGTGAGGTTGGGTAGGCGAGAAATCAACTCCGCCAGCTCGAATACTTCCGCTTCAGTGACACCAGACTTAGATGCCTCACCACTGGTGTTAACCTGAATCAGAACTTGTAGCGGTTTAAGTTCGCTTGGACGCTGATCATTCAGGCGTTGAGCAATCTTGGTTCGATCGATGGTGTGAACCCAATCGAAATGTTCGGCAACAAGTCGCGATTTATTCGACTGAATCGGGCCAATGAAGTGCCATTCGATTCGATTATCTGGATAATGCTCGGCAAAGTGCTGAACTTTACTGACGCCCTCTTGGACGTAGTTTTCACCAAAGGCGGTTTGTCCCGCTCGGTAGGCTTCGAGAATTGCCTCGACAGGTTTAGTTTTGCTTACCGCTAGAAGTTGCACTGACTCTGGCGTTCGACCACATTTTTGCTCGTCATATCGAATTTGAGAGGTGATATGTTCAATATTTTGTTGAATACTACTCATAGCTGTACTTTAGACTTAAGGATTTTAAATGGATATCACTGAGTTACTGGATTTTAGTGTAAAACATAATGCCTCGGATCTACATCTTTCTGCAGGTGTCCCACCAATGGTTCGTATTGATGGGGATGTGAGAAAACTAGGTATTCCAGCGTTTACACACCAAGAAGTGCATCGTTTGGTTTTCGAAATCATGAACGATGCCCAACGCAGTGAGTTCGAAGAAAAACTCGAAGTCGATTTCTCTTTTGAGTTGCATAACGTTGGCCGTTTCCGTGTCAACGCCTTCAACCAATCTCGCGGTTGTGCGGCAGTATTCCGTACCATTCCAAGTAGCATTCCAACTCTGGAAGAGCTAGAAGCGCCAGAGATCTTCAAAAAAATTGCGAACGCTGAAAAAGGCTTAGTTCTGGTCACTGGCCCAACAGGTTCAGGTAAATCGACGACCTTAGCAGCCATTGTTGACTACATTAACCGTAATCACAACAAGCACGTACTCACAATTGAAGATCCGATTGAATTTGTTCACAACAACAATAAATGTTTGATCAACCAGCGTGAAGTTCACCGTGACACCCATAGTTTCCAAAATGCTTTGCGTAGTGCATTGCGCGAAGACCCGGATGTGATTCTAGTCGGTGAGATGCGTGATAAAGAAACCATCAGCCTTGCCTTAACGGCGGCAGAAACGGGTCACTTAGTTTTCGGGACGTTGCATACCAGCTCGGCGGCAAAAACTATTGACCGTATTATCGATGTTTTTCCTGGTAGTGATAAAGATATGGTCCGCTCGATGCTATCTGAGTCTCTTCGTTCGGTTATCGCGCAAAAGCTTCTGAAGCGTAATGGTGGTGGCCGTATTGCATGCCATGAAATTATGATGGCAACGCCTGCGATTCGTAATTTGATCCGCGAAGACAAAGTCGCGCAGATGTATTCGATCATTCAAACAGGTGCGGCTCACGGCATGCAAACCATGGAGCAAAATGCTCGTCAGTTAATGGCGCAAGGCATGGTTGCTCGTGAAGAGGTCGATAGTAAGATCGGATTAGAAGTGCAGCAATTCTCGTAACGTTCATACAGATAATGGTGAATACGGAAGATGGATCTAGATAAATTTCTCGAAGGCATGTTGGCGCTGAAAGCGTCGGATCTTTACATCACGGTTGGAGCGCCAATTCTATTTCGTGTGGATGGCGAATTGCGTCCGCAAGGGGAAAAACTTACCGAGAGCGATGTGGCTGCATTACTCGACAGCGCTATGGAACCAGATCGGCGTCAGGAATTTCGTAAAAGTCGCGAGTCAAATTTTGCCATTGTGAGAGATTGTGGCCGCTTCCGTGTGAGTGCCTTTTTTCAACGCGAGTTACCAGGCGCAGTGATTCGTCGTATTGAAACCAATATTCCTACTTTTGAGCAGTTAAAGTTACCGTTAGTGTTGCAAGATTTGGCAATAGCTAAGCGTGGTTTGGTGCTGGTGGTCGGTGCTACTGGATCGGGTAAATCGACCACCATGGCGGCGATGACAGGCTATCGAAACAGCAATAAAACCGGGCATATTTTGACGGTCGAAGATCCGATCGAATTCGTGCATGAACACAAGCGCTGTATCGTGACTCAACGCGAAGTTGGGTTAGATACGGAAAGCTATGAAGTTGCGCTTAAAAACTCGCTGCGCCAAGCACCAGATATGATTTTGATTGGTGAGATCCGTAGCCATGAAACAATGGAATACGCGATGACCTTCGCCGAAACGGGTCACCTGTGTATGGCAACGTTGCACGCCAACAATGCAAACCAAGCTTTAGAGCGCATTCTTCACTTGGTACCGAAAGATCAAAAAGAACAATTCTTGTTCGATTTGTCGATGAACCTAAAAGGCGTGGTTGGTCAGCAGTTGATCCGAGATAAAAATGGGCAGGGACGTCATGGTGTATTTGAGATCTTGCTAAATAGCCCACGTGTGTCGGATTTGATTCGTCGCGGAGATTTACATGAGTTGAAGTCAACCATGGCTCGCTCAAATGAGTTTGGTATGCTGACGTTCGATCAATCTCTCTATAAGTTAGTGATGCAAGGTAAGATCAGCGAAGAGGATGCACTACATAGTGCCGACTCGGCAAATGATCTGCGCTTGATGTTGAAAACGCAGCGTGGTGAAGCATTCTCTACGGGCAGTTTGGCGAACGTTAAGATCGATATGGATTAATCCAATCCAGAAACAAAAAAGGTTGGCAGGAGCCAACCTTTTTTCATTGTGCTTGAAGTGTTTACTCACCCCAAAGGGCTTCAAACCAGCTTTCTAGAATCACCACTGCTGACTGGCAGTCAACATTACCTTTCGATAGGGCTTTGTAGCCGCCCATGCTGAACAACTCCGCACGAGCTTCTGCAGTAGATAAACGCTCATCATGCAGTTCAACAGGCAATCCGTATCGGCCTTGCAGACGCTTCGCAAATTTTCGTGCACGAGGGGTTATGGTCTCAAGGTCTTTACCATGCAGATCGGTCGGTAAACCGACCACTAGCAAATCTGGTTGCCACTCTTTGATTTGCTTTTCGATATCGTCCCAGTTTGGAATACCGTCATTGGCTTTAAAGGCTTTTAATGGGGAAGCTGTACCAGTAATTTCTTGGCCAATAGCGCTACCAATGCTTTTGGTTCCAAAGTCAAAAGCCATAATTGTGCGTGACATAAGGTGTCTCTATCTAATGTAACTGTATATTTGGACTAAGCATGTCCAGAGTCTGCTGAAAGGTGACTTGGGTCGATGCCCAGCTTTTCGACCGCTTTCTTCCAACGCTCGTTGATTGGTGTATTAAAGATAATTTCAGGCGTCGCTTCAATGGTGAGCCAAGAGTTTTCGACCAGCTCACTTTCTAATTGGCCTGCACTCCAACCGGAGTAGCCAAGTGCCACTAGGTAATCACTTGGTTCTGCTTCTGTTCCTAACACCGAAAGAATATCTCGCGAAGTGGTTACCGCGAGGTCGTCGGTCATTTGGACGCTGGACTCGTAGTAATCTTTGGGTTTATGCAAAATAAAACCACGATCTTCCGAGATTGGGCCGCCATTGTAGACTGGTCTATCTAGACTGGCTTCAAATAGGCGCGGGTGTACTGGCTGAACTTCCACCTGCTTGAGCATGTTGCCGACGGTGATATCAACAGGAGCATTGATCATCAGCCCCATAGCGCCGTCTTCGTTGTGCTCACAAACGTAGATCACGCTGTTTTGAAAGTACGGATCTTTCATCCCAGGCATGGCAACCAAAAAGTGATTTGTGAGATTCATACTCATACTGACCCTTAACTCTCGTAAATGCCCTTAAGCAAACATCATACAATTTACCATCTAGGTATGTGCATGAGTTTGCTTAAGTTAATGTACTACGCTCTCTATTAACTGTAATACAGTTTGAGTTATTCGCCTTTTACTCGACGTTCAATCGCATCCATCAGCTTGCCTGTGATTGAGATATCAAAAGCTGCTTCAATTTCGCGAATACAGGTTGGACTGGTGACGTTGATCTCTGTTAGCTTGTCGCCAATTACGTCAAGGCCAACAAAGATAAGGCCTTTTTCTTTCAGTGTCGGAGCAACGGTTTGCGCAATTTTGAGGTCGGTTTCGCTTAGCGGACGAGCTTCACCAGTACCACCAGCGGCTAGGTTGCCGCGCGTTTCGCCTTTAGCAGGAATGCGTGCTAGACAGTAAGGCATAGGTTCGCCATCTACCACTAGGATACGTTTGTCACCGTTGCTGATGTCTGGCACGAAGGTTTGTGCCATTGCGTAGTTTTGACCGTGGTTAGTCAATGTCTCGATGATCACAGAGACGTTTGGATCGTTTTCTTTTACACGGAAGATGGACGCGCCACCCATACCATCAAGCGGTTTCAGGATGACATCACCATGTTTTTCACGAAATTCTTTAATTTTCTCTGCTTTTCGCGTCACGATCGTTGTAGGTGTCAGCTCTGGGAACCATGCTGTAAACAGCTTTTCGTTACAATCACGTAAGCTTTGAGGCTTGTTAACGATCAGTGCACCTTGTTCTTCTGCACGCTCAAGGATGTAAGTCGCGTAGATGTATTCAGTATCAAACGGAGGGTCTTTACGCATTAGCACCGCGTCTAGCTCAGACAGTTCGATAGTTTGCTCTGATTTGAACTCGTACCAACCATTTGGATCTTCTTTTAGTTCCACCACTTTAGTATCTGCAATGGCAACGCCTTGATCGAGATGTAGATCATTCATTTCCATGTAGTGGATTTCATAGCCGCGTCGTTGCGCTTCAAGCATCATGGCAAAGCTAGAGTCTTTTTTGATGTTAATGGACGAGATTGGGTCCATTACGATACCGAGTTTGATCATTATTTTTCTCCGTTTAACCAAGATCGCCGAAACGAACTTGTAAGGCTGTAATTGCTGTCAGAGCCGCTGTTTCGGTACGCAGAACGCGAGGGCCGAGTAGCGTTTCTTCAAATTGGTATTCTCGAGTCATCTCGATTTCTTCAGACGATAAACCGCCTTCAGGACCGATCAGTAGGCGCACTTTTTCAACCGGGGTTGGCAAAGTGTTGATTGAGTATTTAGCACGAGGGTGAAGGTTAAGCTTTAAACCATCGTACTCTTCTTTACACCACTCTTCCAAGCTCATAATTGGACGAATTTCGGGCACGACATTACGCCCACATTGCTCACAGGCACTGATGGCGATTTTCTGCCATTGCGCGAGTTTTTTCTCAAAACGCTTTTGGTCAAGCTTGACGCCACAACGTTCAGAAATCAGAGGAGTGATGGTATTGACGCCAAGTTCAACAGACTTTTGGATGGTGAACTCCATCTTATCGCCACGTGAAATGACTTGACCAAGGTGCAGATCTAAAGGGGATTCAATACTGTTTTCTACGCGCTCGGTGATGTTAACCAAAACTGATTTCTTGCTGACTTCACTGATAACCGCTGGGAACTCTGCGCCACTGCCGTCAAAAAGGAGAACGTCTTGGCCTTCTTTCATGCGCAAAACACGACCGATATGGCCTGCTGCGTCGTCACTTAAAGCAAGTGAGCCAAGTTGATGAATGGTTTCTGGATGATAAATTCGAGGGGTACGCATGAGATTTCCAGCAAGAGAATAAACTTAAACCCTAACATGGATGCTTTGCACCGAAAAAACAAGGGGCAAGAAGCGTTTCAATATCAGTAATTGAAACGCTTCGAGGTCGGAGGTTACAGTGCGCGGCAGGCTTCTTGAACAAATGGGTTGTGATTGCCCTGTACTTTTGCAATGCGCTCGTCACGCTCACATTCCCATTTATCGACAGGATAGGTTTTGTTCCAAGCACTCATTAATTGCGTTTGCTGCTTCGACAGTTTGAAACCGTACTCTTTGCTCATGTATAGATAGGTACGAGCAATTGAGCCACGCGCACGGTCTGGTGGCATGACTTTACGCTGCTTAAAGTTCACTTGCATCTCACAGCGACCATAACTCACGCCATCCATACCGTTCCATTGACTGAAGTTGTAGTTCGAACGGTCACCGTTTACTTCACCAATAGCAGGAGTTAGGTTGTGCAAGTCTGCTTCCATCAAACGAAAAGTTTTGTCTTTTTTCTTACAGTTTTTACGTCCGCCATCTTGCCAGCATTGACGCTGGTGGCCAAATTGCCACGCAGGAACAATGTGCTCCCATTCGATTCGTGCAGCCCGTTTTTCTTGTTTACGGACTTGGTAACCGCAAGAGGCTAAATCGGGTAAGCCTTTCTTGCCTTGCCATTGAATGTTACAGCCACAGTAGAAGCTTGTTGGGTGGTCTTGATAAATTTTGACCGCCTCACGTTTGGCTGCAGAGAATGAGCTCGGTGGCGCGGCAATCGCAGTGCTAGAAAGCGCGATAAGCAACAGAGAGAGTAAGTATTTCATGATAAAAGTCTTTATAAAGTATGACTTTATTCATGATAACACGCATAAAATAGCTTTAGTGATGAGTAAGTTAACAATAAGTGGCGAAGGGAAGGTTTTGATCAACTCGATCTTTATTTTGGGAACGCAAGTAACACTATGAGGTAAGGGCTACGATAATTGAATGCCGGTGAAGTTAAGTGGTTGGCGGCATTTTTGACAAGAGTATGTCGCCTCTTTGCGCAGCACTTTATTATGACGGCGAATCGATAGAGGGTAGGTCATACAACCACAACGATACTCAAAGGTTTTACCTTGAACGGATTTTACTTCAAAGCTGTGAGTGGTTTTGGCTGGTACGTTAAATACGGCTTCCATGACGCCTTTCCATTCTTTACCGTGAGGCCTAACTCGCCCGTAAACCTGATAAGTAATCAGGTGTGCTACTTCATGAGGAATGACTTCATCTAAGAATGCTTGGGTGTTTTCGCGAAATAAAACAGGGTTTAGGCGTACTTGATTTAATTGAAGGTAGGCTTTTCCTGCCGCTTTCCCACGGACGTCGAAGGTGATTGTTGGAATCGGGAAAGAACGTTTGAAAGCTTGTTCCGCCATCGCGATACATCCCGCCATCACTTGCTTGGCTTTATAGCTGAGTTCTATATCCACAATTCACCTCGATAAATCAAATAAAAAAGCCCCCGCATTTGCGAGGGCCAGATCATAGCATCAGTTAATTATGGTGTGTGTTTTTTCTTGATGGTGGCATGGTAAGCGTGCCATGTACCGTAGCCTAGAATTGGCATGGTAAACAACATTCCGATCCCGTAGGTCGCAAAGCCGATAAGAATACCGCCACAGATGATCGCTGCCCAAACAATCATTGCTGGAATGTTGGATTTCACGGCATTAAAGCTGGTAAATACAGCGGTCATCATGTCTACGCGACGCTCCATCATGAGCGGAATAGAAAAGGCTGAAATACTAAACACCACACAAGCCAAAACAAAGCCAACTAAAGAGCCGATGACAAGGAAGGGTAGAAACTCCCTTAAAGGTGCCCCTTGAACAGAAGGGTAGAGCGCATGAAGTAGAGCGGCAATGCGCATCCAAAATATCATACACACTGCGAGTAACACGGCGAACGCCCATTGAGATGTTGAGTTACGACCGATCGCTTTCATTGAATGGAACAAGCTTGCTTTGTGTCCGCGCTCTCTCTCCCAACTGGCATCATACAAGCCGAGCGCGAGAAACGGACCGATTAACATGTAAACAATCAAACTGGGCATGACGACCAAGTGTGTGCCTTGCCACTGTACGAGCAAAACAATGCCTATCGCAGCTGCCATAAAACAGATGCCATAGAAAGCACTAATAAGTGGCATTCGCACGAAATCATGCAGACCTAATGCGAGCCAATGAAAAGGTGCAGAAAGATTGACCGTATTGCACGGTATGGTTCTGGCGTATTCGTTGTCTGGCACTTCCTTTCGCTTGTTGTGGAAGTCCGATGGATTAACAGTTCGAGGCATAACTCCTCCTTGATTTATTCCCACATTATCCGCTTATACCAACTGACAGCGGTTTTTGTTCAGTCAAACTTGAAGCGACTTTTTCAAGTTTACATCTGAGCATTGGCTTAGTTTGGTATCGGCCATAAAGATGCTTAACTCATGTCTTTACTTAAGTGTTGCTTCCACAGTCGCCAGCATCCGACGTCTCTATTTAAATTGGAATTAACAATATTTTAACTATTGGCGGAGATGGGATAATTTACAAATAATTGCTTAAAATTTATTCGGTATAAAAATGAGGGAGAAACAGGACTGCTTTGTGGGGCAGGGCGGTATGAGCCGAAATGACTAGATAAAAGTTGCTGAAAATAAAAAGCCCCCACCATAGGCGAGGGCTTGATTGATTCTTGCTTGGCTTGATTATTTGATGCCAGCGAAATCGCGTAGAAGTGCAGCTTTGTCTGTCGCTTCCCACGGGAATTCTTCACGACCGAAGTGACCGTAAGCCGCTGTCTTCTTGTAGATAGGTTGAAGAAGGTTAAGCATTTCTTGTAGACCGTATGGACGTAGGTCGAAGAATTGACGAACCGCTTCAATGATGATGTCGTGAGATACTTTCTCAGTACCGAACGTTTCCACCATGATAGACGTTGGATCAGCAACACCGATTGCGTAAGAAAGTTGGATCTCACAACGGTCAGCCATGCCTGCCGCTACGATGTTTTTCGCTACGTAGCGTGCTGCGTATGCTGCACTACGGTCAACTTTTGATGGATCTTTACCAGAAAACGCACCGCCACCGTGACGAGCTGCGCCGCCGTAGGTATCTACGATGATCTTACGACCAGTTAGGCCACAGTCACCCATAGGCCCACCGATTACGAAGCGACCGGTTGGGTTAATGAAGAAGTTTGTTTCTTTGTTGATCCACTCAGAAGGTAGCACTGGCTTAATGATCTCTTCCATTACCGCTTCACGCAGGTCTGAAGTTGAGATTGAGTCACAGTGTTGAGTTGAAAGAACAACCGCGTCGATACCAACGATGTTACCTTGATCGTATTGGAATGTTACCTGAGATTTTGCATCAGGACGCAACCAAGGTAGTGTGCCGTTTTTACGAACTTCTGCTTGCTTTTGAACAAGACGGTGAGAGTAAGTAATTGGCGCTGGCATTAGTACTTCAGTTTCGTTACAAGCGTAACCAAACATGATGCCTTGGTCGCCTGCACCTTGTTCTTTAGGGTCAGCTTTATCAACACCTTGGTTGATATCTGGCGACTGTTTACCGATTGTGTTTAGTACCGCACAAGAATCTGCGTCAAAGCCCATATCTGAATGTACGTAGCCGATTTCACGAACGGTTTCACGAGTTAACTCTTCGATGTCTACCCATGCTGAAGTCGTGATTTCACCACCCACCATTACCATACCGGTTTTAACGTAAGTCTCACATGCAACACGAGCCTTTGGATCTTGCTCTAGAATCGCGTCAAGAACCGCATCAGAAATCTGGTCTGCAATTTTATCTGGATGACCTTCTGATACTGACTCAGAAGTAAACAGGTGCTTAGCCATGTTAGCTCCACTATATCTGGTTTAAAACTGGGGAATGATAAACTCTCCAGCGCAAATTAATACTAATTTTTGTAGGTGTATCTACATCTAGACGTCTATTCTAAATTTGATTGCTCGAATTACAAGCTCTTTTTTGGTTTTTGTTATAACCAAACGTTTGCCTGATTTATTGATAATTTTAAGAACTTCGAACGATTTGGCGCGAAAGGTGCAATATTTGTGAGGTTTTGGACTGGAAAACGTTTGCACACCCAACAGGGCTTTGAGAGAATTATGACCTACTTTTCGTTTCGCTTAATGTACTCAGGAGCAGACATGTCGTCTCGTAAACATCTTGCCAATGCAATTCGTGCTCTAAGCATGGATGGTGTTCAACAAGCTAACTCAGGCCACCCAGGCGCACCAATGGGTATGGCTGATATCGCTGAAGTTCTTTGGCGCTCTCACCTAAACCATAACCCTTCAAACCCAGAGTGGGCCGACCGCGATCGCTTTGTGCTGTCAAACGGTCATGGGTCAATGCTTATTTACTCTCTACTGCACTTAAGCGGTTACGAGCTATCTATTGACGATCTGAAAAACTTCCGTCAATTGCACTCAAAAACCCCAGGTCACCCAGAGTACGGCTACGCGCCTGGTATCGAGACAACAACGGGTCCTCTAGGTCAAGGCATCACTAACGCTGTTGGTATGGCGATCGCAGAGAAAGCACTAGCGGCACAGTTCAACAAAGAAGGTCACGATATCGTTGACCACTTTACGTATGTGTTCATGGGTGACGGCTGTCTAATGGAAGGCATCTCGCATGAAGCATGCTCTCTTGCAGGTACTCTTGGTCTAGGCAAGCTGATTGCATTCTGGGATGACAACGGCATCTCTATCGACGGTCACGTTGATGGTTGGTTCTCTGACGATACACCTAAGCGTTTTGAAGCGTACGGCTGGCATGTAATCCCAGCAGTCGATGGTCACGACTCAGACGCGATCAACGCAGCAATTGAAGCAGCAAAAGCGGACCCACGTCCTACGCTTATCTGTACCAAAACAATTATCGGTTTCGGTTCTCCTAACAAGTCTGGTTCGCACGACTGTCACGGTGCACCACTAGGTCACGATGAAATCCAAGCGGCTCGTGAATACCTAGGTTGGGAGTACGGCCCATTTGAGATCCCGGCAGATGTTTACGCTGAGTGGGATGCAAAAGAAGCGGGCGCCGCGAAAGAAGCAGCTTGGAATGAAAAATTCGAAGCATACGCTGCAGCTTACCCTGCTGAAGCGGCAGAGCTTAAACGTCGTCTAAACGGCGAACTTCCTGCACAATGGGAAGAAAAAGCGAACCAAATCATTGCCGATCTTCAAGCAAACCCAGCGAACATTGCATCACGTAAAGCATCGCAAAATGCACTAGAAGCGTTTGGTCAAATGCTTCCTGAGTTTATGGGTGGTTCTGCTGACCTAGCGCCTTCTAACCTGACCATGTGGTCTGGTTCTAAGTCTCTAGAAACGGAGGACTTCTCTGGCAACTACATCCACTACGGTGTACGCGAATTCGGTATGACTGCTATCATCAACGGTATCGCATTGCACGGTGGTTTCGTTCCTTACGGCGCAACATTCCTAATGTTCATGGAATACGCTCGTAACGCAATGCGTATGGCTGCGCTGATGAAAATTCAGAACATCCAAGTTTACACGCATGATTCGATCGGTCTTGGCGAAGATGGCCCAACTCACCAACCTGTTGAGCAAATGGCGTCTCTACGTGTAACTCCAAACATGAGCACATGGCGCCCATGTGACCAAGTTGAGTCTGCAGTTGCATGGAAACTAGCGATTGAACGTAAAGATGCACCAACTGCACTTATCTTCTCTCGTCAAAACCTAGCGCAACAAGAGCGTACTGCTGAACAAGTCGCAGACATCGCGAAAGGTGCTTACATCCTGAAAGATAGCGAAGGTAAGCCTGAGCTAATCCTTATCGCAACAGGTTCTGAGGTTGAGCTTGCAGTGAAAGCCGCTGAGCAACTAACTTCAGAAGGCAAGAAAGTACGCGTTGTTTCAATGCCATCAACAGATGCATTCGATAAACAAGACGCTGCTTACCGTGAATCTGTACTGCCATCAGACGTAACGGCACGTATCGCTATTGAAGCGGGCATTGCTGATTTCTGGTACAAGTACGTTGGCTTCGACGGTCGCATCATCGGTATGACAACATTCGGTGAATCTGCACCTGCTGGTCAGCTATTCGAGATGTTTGGCTTCACGACTGAAAACGTAGTGAACACAGCAAAAGAATTGCTAGCGTAATTGCAGGACCGTCTAAACAGTCGAACGTAAACGACGATTGTTAAACGCTAAAGTTAGAAAGGCCATCATTATGATGGCCTTTTTATTTTTGTCAGGTTTTCCAACCTTGTGGAATGCTTTGGTGAATGCAGTCTAAAAGTACGGATAAGCGCAGTGGTGGTCGTCCTGCTGGTGTATAGCAGTTAATGGAAATAGGCTCAGAAAGCCAACCTTCTAAGCATGGTGTGATTCGCCCTGGGTGATGTTTCTCATAGCCGCATGCTGTCCAAGTCGGCAGCAGTCCAATACCATGACCATTCGCGATACTGTCTATTTGCATTGCTATGTTGTCGCTGTATAAGCGACTAACAAAGGGTTCTAAAAAGAACTCACCGTGTTGAGGGTGTGCTAGCATCAATCCATTTTCTTGCACTGAACCAAAATCGATCCATGGATGTGCTTCAAGTTCTTTGGGGTGCGGTATAGGCCCATGTTGTTTTAGATAATTTGGAGAGGCAAAAGGCGTATAGCGAAATACCCCCAGCACTTCTTTTCGCCAGTCTAGCTCTTTACGTTCACCGAGCCAGATGAACAAATCTGGGTCATGATGCGCCTCAGAAAAGTCACTGGTAAGTTGAACTCTAACATCGGGATTATCAGCAAGAAAACGATTGAGTACGCCGCCGAGCCAGCTTCTAACTAAGGCAGTGTGACAAACAATATGCAGTGGCCCTGAAACTTGGTTCGTTAAACCTTGAAGTGCATCATAACTCTCTTCACTTAACTCAAGAATCTGGCGGCTGTAGTGGGCAAAGATCTCTCCAGCTCTTGTCAGAACTAATCGATTACCTTGTCTGGCGGTTAGAGCCTGACCGAAGTCTTCTTCTAATTGTGCCAAGCGACGACTTAGCGTTGATTTTGGCTGATTAAGGGCTTTAGCAGCGGCTGTCAAACTTTTATGCTGATTGAGCGCATCAAAGGCTCTAATTGATGCTAAGTCGTGCATATTTCTTTTACTCCTTACTGCGTTATGTACGAGTTCCATAAATGGAAAGAACTGTTCCATAACTCTCACTATGCATCTCATTCTATTTGTGAATAATTCACTTTCGAAAATAATAATCATTATCAATTATGGAGATGTAGATGTCTACTCTTAGACTGCCAGTTATTACCGCAACTGGTATTTTAGCCTTCGTCAGTGTCCCTCATGTTTTTGCCAATGATGCAGTTTCTAAAATGGAAACAGTGGTTGTAACTGCATCAAGCTACGAGCAATCTCAAGCGGACGCGCCTGCAAGTATTAGTGTTATTTCACGTGAGGAGTTGGACTCCCGTTATTACCGCGATGTGACTGATGCACTAAAAAGTGTGCCAGGTGTTGTCGTGACAGGTGGTGGTGATACCACCGACATTAGTATCCGTGGTATGGGTTCTAAATACACTTTGATACTGGTCGATGGTAAACGTCAAAGCACGCGTGAAACTCGTCCAAATAGTGACGGTCCTGGTATCGAACAAGGTTGGTTACCTCCTCTTCAAGCGATTGAGCGAATCGAAGTTATTCGCGGCCCAATGTCGACGCTTTACGGTTCTGATGCGATTGGTGGTGTGATTAACGTCATCACACGAAAAGATGCGCTAGAGTGGACGGGTAATGTTCAACTGGGCACGGTACTACAAGAGAATAGTCGCTCAGGGGGAGAGCAGAGCGCGAACTTTTTCGTTAATGGTCCGTTGGCTGAAAATTTATCTCTCCAAGTATATGGTCAGTACACAACCAGAGAAGAAGATGACATCGAATACGGTTATGAAGATAAAGATATGCAGAGTATCTCTTCAAAACTGACTTACCAGATTAATGAGCGCCACTCGGTACAATTAGAAGGTGGCACGTCGGCACAAAGTCGTCGTGGCAATGTGGGCCTTTCAGTGCCGACCACTGGGTGTCGTGGAGGGTGTGAAGATTCACTGAATGAATATCGTCGTAATTACGTAACGGTAAGCCACAACGGTGATTGGGATTCGATTGGCATTTCAGATACTTACTTACAGCGAGAAGAGAGCGAGAACAAATCTCGTGAGATGACGATCACCAACACCACGTTCAAATCGAGCTTGGTGACTGGTATTGGAAACCATACGTTGACGACGGGTGTGGACGCTACTCATGCAGAGCTTGAGGATTTCACCTCCAACAAAGCGTCGTCGAAGACTGAAACATCGAATACGCAGTGGGCTGTTTTCATTGAAGATGAATGGAGAATCGCTGATCCGTTTAGCGTTACGCTTGGTGGTCGTCTAGATCATGACGAAAACTATGGCGCGCACTTTAGTCCACGTGTTTACGGTGTATGGCGAGTTGATCCGTCTTGGACGGTGAAAGGCGGTGTGGCAACAGGTTTCCGTTCTCCACAATTACGTGAAATTACTCCTGGCTGGGCGCAAGTCAGTGGTGGCGGTAATATCTACGGTAACCCAGATCTTGACCCTGAAACGTCGCTAAACAAAGAAATCAGCGTCTTGTATCAAGGTGATTCTGGCTTAGATGTCTCTTTGACAGCGTTCCATAACGAATTCAAAGACAAGATCACACGTGTTGTTTGTCCAGACACTATCTGTACTGATGGTCCAAACCAATGGGGCGCAGATCCAACGTACCGTATTAACGTGGATGAAGCCGTCACACAAGGTATTGAAGCGACCTTAGCATCGCCGTTAACGGAAACCATTTACCTTAGCTCGAGCTACACATTTACCGACTCAGAGCAAAAAACAGGTGAATACAAAGGCATGCCGCTGCAGCAGTTACCAAAGCATCTGTTTAATGTGGATGTGACTTGGCAAACGACAACAGATCTAGAGAGCTGGGCGAAAGTCACGTACCGAGGTAAAGAAATGGATCCGGTTACTGGCCCATCAAGAAACAGTATTGTAGAACCAGCTTATACCTTTGTGAACGCCGGTGTGACATACCAGTTAACCGACAATACTCGTATTAAAGGCGCTATCTATAACTTGCTGGACGAGGAAATCAGTTACGAAGAATACGGATATATTGAAGATGGTCGTCGCTACTGGTTAGGTTTAGACGTCGCATTTTAATTATCTATCGTTGTAATAAGGTCGAGCATAGTCTCGACCTTTTTTAATCCTGCTTTACTTTGATTCAACAGGTGCGTTTGTCAGCTTGATCAGGTAGTATCTGTGACACGAAATTTTTGGTAGGGCGAAGGATAAATGCTAAAGGTTGCGATCAATGGATTTGGACGTATAGGTCGTAATGTTCTGCGAGCGGTGTATGAAAGCGGAAAACACCAGCAGATCAAGGTTGTGGCGGTAAACGAACTAGCACAGCCAGAGGCGATGGCACACCTACTGCAATATGACACCAGTCATGGTCGCTTTGGTAAAAAAATTTCCCATGACCAAGAACATTTGCATGTTCATCATGACAGCGGTGAATATGATTCCATTCGCATTCTCCACCTCTCCGAAATCGAATTACTTCCTTGGCGTGATTTAGAAGTTGATATCGTCTTGGATTGCACTGGCGTATTTGGTTCGCAAGCGGATGGGCAAGCGCATATAGAAGCAGGCGCGAAGAAAGTACTGTTTTCGCACCCGGGCGCAAACGACCTAGATAATACGATTATCTATGGCGTGAACCACGAAACTCTGAAAGACGAGCACCGTGTTGTCTCCAATGGTTCTTGCACCACCAACTGTATCGTTCCCATCATTAAAGTATTAGACGAAGCCTTCGGCATAGAGTCTGGCACCATTACCACAATTCATTCGTCCATGAACGATCAACAAGTAATTGATGCGTATCATAACGACTTACGCCGTACCCGCGCTGCAAGCCAATCTATTATTCCGGTGGACACTAAGTTGCATAAGGGGATTGAAAGAATCTTCCCGAAATTTTCCAACAAATTCGAAGCAATTTCTGTTCGTGTTCCAACGGTTAACGTCACTGCAATGGATTTAAGTGTCACAATTAGTACAAATGTGAAAGTTAATGACGTAAATCAAACCATTGTTAACGCATCTCAGTGTACATTACGTAACATTGTTGACTATACTGAATCGCCACTCGTTTCCATCGACTTTAACCACGACCCCCATAGTGCGATTGTGGATGGAAGCCAGACTAGAGTGAGTAACGGGCAACTCGTAAAAATGCTCGTTTGGTGCGACAACGAATGGGGCTTTGCTAACCGGATGCTGGATACTGCCTTAGCAATGCAAGCTTCTTCGCAAGTGGAACAGTAATGACGAAGAAGTGATGGAGAATTTTTATTTCAATCCTTGAAATAAATCCATAATATCTCCATATCTATAACCAGTTTGAAGAATTAACAGGCTTGGCAGGGTTGCCGAGTTTTCAAAAACTTTAATTATTAAATATTTGAGAGGACACATCATGTCTGTAATCAAGATGACTGACCTGGATCTTACAGGTAAACGTGTATTTATCCGTGCTGACCTAAACGTGCCAGTAAAAGACGGTAAAGTAACTTCGGATGCACGTATCATCGCATCTCTTCCAACTATTAAGCACTGCCTAGAAGCAGGCGCTAAAGTAATGGTTACGTCTCACCTAGGTCGCCCAACTGAAGGTGAATACGCTGAAGAGTTCTCTCTACAACCAGTTGTTAACTACCTAAACGACGCACTAGATTGCGAAGTGAAGCTAGCAAAAGACTACCTAGATGGCCTAGAGCTAAATGCGGGTGAACTTGTTGTTCTTGAAAACGTTCGCTTCAACAAAGGCGAAAAGAAAAACGACGAAGAGCTATCTAAGAAATATGCAGCACTATGTGACGTATTCGTAATGGACGCATTCGGTACGGCTCACCGTGCTCAAGCATCTACTCACGGCGTTGGCATGCACGCAGACGTAGCATGTGCTGGTCCTCTACTAGCAAACGAACTAGAAGCGCTAGGCAAAGCAATGGACAAGCCAGCTCGTCCAATGGTTGCTATCGTAGGTGGTTCAAAAGTTTCTACTAAGCTAACTGTTCTTGAGTCTCTATCTAAAATCGCTGACCAACTCGTTGTTGGTGGTGGTATTGCTAACACATTCATCGCAGCTGCTGGCCACAACGTTGGTAAGTCTCTATACGAAGCAGACCTAGTTGAAACAGCTAAGAAGCTAATGGACGAGTGTGCAATTCCAGTAGCAACTGACGTTGCATGTGCGAAAGCATTTGACGAGAACGCAGAAGCTGAAATCAAGCACGTTTCTGAAGTACAAGACGACGACATGATCTTCGACCTTGGTCCAGATTCAACTGCTGAACTAGCTGAAATCCTTAAAAACGCTAAGACTATCCTATGGAATGGTCCAGTAGGCGTATTCGAATTCAAGAACTTCGAAGCAGGTACTAAAGGTATCTCTGAAGCTATCGCAGCTTCTGAAGGCTTCTCTGTTGCTGGTGGTGGTGACACGCTAGCGGCTATCGACAAGTTCGGTATCAAAGCAGATGTATCTTACATCTCTACTGGCGGCGGCGCTTTCCTTGAGTTCGTAGAAGGTAAAGTTCTTCCAGCAGTAGAAATGCTAGAAGCACGCGCTAAGTAATTAAAGCAAAGCGGGGGAGTGATTCTCCCGCTTTCTTGTTTGCTGCAACGTGTGAGGAACTCTGCTAGAATAGCCTCAGTTGTGAGCAAACGTTTGCAAGATTTTCAACTTAACAAGTTTTGTTTAAAAACGACAGATAAATAGGATTACATCCATGTCTAAGATCTTCGACTTCGTAAAACCAGGTGTTATCTCTGGCGATGACGTTCAGAAAGTATTTGAAGTTGCAAAAGAAAACAGCTTTGCACTTCCAGCAGTAAACTGTGTGGGTACTGACTCTGTAAACGCAGTACTTGAAGCAGCTGCAAAAGTTAAAGCTCCAGTTATCGTTCAGTTCTCTAACGGTGGCGCTGCTTTCTTTGCTGGTAAAGGTCTAAAACTTGAAGGTCAAGAAGCTCAAATCCTAGGTGCTGTTGCTGGTGCGAAATACGTTCACGCTGTAGCTGAAGCTTACGGTGTTCCAGTAATCCTACACACTGACCACGCAGCTAAGAAACTACTTCCTTGGATCGACGGTCTACTAGACGCTGGTGAAGAGTACTTCGCGCAAACTGGTAAGCCACTATTCTCTTCTCACATGATCGACCTTTCTGAAGAGTCTCTAGAAGAGAACATCGAAATTTCTGCTAAGTACCTAGAGCGCATGGCTAAAATGAACATGACTCTAGAAATCGAACTAGGTTGTACTGGTGGTGAAGAAGACGGCGTTGACAACTCTGATATGGATGCGTCTGAGCTATACACTTCTCCAGAAGACGTTGCATACGCATACGAGAAACTAAGCGCAATCAGCCACCGTTTCACTATCGCAGCATCTTTCGGTAACGTACACGGCGTATACAAGCCAGGTAACGTTGTACTAACTCCAACTATCCTACGTGATTCTCAAGCGCACGTTTCTGAGAAATTCGGTCTTCCAGCGAACTCTCTAAACTTCGTATTCCACGGCGGTTCAGGTTCTTCTCTAGAAGAAATCCGTGAATCTATCGGCTACGGTGTGATCAAAATGAACATCGATACTGATACACAGTGGGCTACTTGGGATGGTATCCGTAAGTTCGAAGCTGAAAACCACGATTACCTACAAGGTCAGATCGGTAACCCAACTGGTGAAGATGCACCAAACAAGAAGTACTACGATCCACGCGTATGGCTACGTGCAGGCCAAGCTTCAATGGTTACTCGTCTAGAGCAAGCATTTGCTGACCTTAACGCAGTTGACGTACTATAATCGTTACTGATTAAGTTACTTAAAAACCCGCTCTTTGAGCGGGTTTTTTTATATCTATCATTTTCTTCCCCTCTGCTTTCTCCCGATATTTTTATGCGTTAGGTTGTATTTGCTAGTGAGATATCTCACCTTTAACGTTTTTTTTAAAGAAAACATGGGAATATCAGTCTTAAGAGTGGCGAAATCAGAGTGCATTGCGTAACCTGTAACAAGTCAGTGTCAGAAAGCTCTGATAAAGTCTTGTTTTGCATATCTTTGCGAAACTCTGACTTTGAAAAAAGTCAGAGTTGGGATATTGTGCCAAAAATCTGACACTGTTCAGTGGAGCAATAGGGATGTTGTTTTAGAAAAGAGCCTTTAAAAAACAAGGTTCATAAATTAACGGCAATTGGATTTATATCTCTTTATTTTGAGGATAAGAATTATGGCAGGTGAATCGGTGGGTATCGATACCACTTTAACGGATGGTCTAACTCAGGCTGAAACTTGGCTGACAAACAATTCAGATCTACTGGTTCAGTACGGTGTGAACATTATCTCTGCGGTGCTTATTCTGTTTATCGGTAATCTTATCGTTAAGGCAGTCGCTGGTAGTGTTTCTAAAGTACTAGAAAAGAAAAACATGGATAAGGCCGTCGTTGAATTTATTCACGGTCTTGTTCGTTACTTGCTATTTGTAATCGTGCTAATCGCGGCTCTTGGTCGATTAGGAGTTCAAACCGCTTCTGTTGTTGCTGTGATTGGTGCGGCAGGTCTTGCTGTTGGTCTTGCACTACAAGGTTCACTATCAAACTTTGCAGCAGGCGTACTTATTGTTGCGTTCCGTCCATTCAAATCAGGCGACTACGTAGAAATCGGTGGTGTAGCGGGTAGTGTTGAAGCAATTCAAATCTTCCAAACAGTTCTAAAAACACCAGACAACAAAATGGTTGTTGTGCCTAACTCTTCAGTTATCGGCGGTGCCATTACTAACTACTCTCGCCATGCGACACGACGTGTCGACCTAGTGATTGGTGTTTCATACAAAGCAGACCTTAAACTAACGAAGAAAGTGATTCGTGAGACGCTAGAGAAAGATCCACGTATCTTGAAAGACCCAGATATCACAATTGGTGTACTTACGTTAGCAGACTCTTCAGTTAACTTTGTGGTTCGTCCATGGGTGAAAACTGCAGATTACTGGGGCGTATACTTTGATGCAATGCAAGGTATTAAAGAAGCATTGGATGAAAATGGTATCGAGATTCCATTCCCACAAATGGATGTTCACCTGAACAAAGTCGACGCTTAATCAAAAGCAGTCGATATTCGAAAGCGAGGCCAATAGGCCTCGCTTTTTTATATTTCGTAAAGGGTGTGATGACCAGCAAGTAAGAGGCGTTTTAGATGTTTACCTGCAAATCCAAATGTGAACTCAGGTAAGCCAGGCGTATAGAGCAACTCTTGATGTTGATAGAGATTGGTATCAACAATGATAGTGATGTATTCCGGTAAGCCTATTGGGCAAACCGCGCCGGGTACGCAACCTAACACTTCGACCATTTCATCGTCATTACAAATAGAGGGACGTTTACCTGTAATCGCTTTAATCTGCTTGGCATCGAGGCGCGAGTCCTTATCTGTCAGATAAACCGCGTAACCTTGTCCTTTGAGTGTTAAAAAGAGGCTTTTGGTATGCGTACCCGTCCAACCAAGCTCTCTCGCAATGCGTATATCTGTCTCAAAGTCTAAGATGGCTTCGTGCTGCCATTCCCGAAAAGGAATAGAGAGCGCGTTGAATCGCTCTCTATTGTTGTTATAAATACGTTTTAGTGACTCCATGTCTTTGCTGCCTTACTACCTGGTGATTACCAATACTTATCAATAAGCTCACTCGCTAAGATATACGCTATTGTGAACATCATCATTGCGATTGCAATGTCGATGGTTTTTTTCACTTTTGGTTGAGAGAGTGTTGGACCTAGTTTGGCTGCTCCTATCGATAAAGTGTAGAACCAAACAAAGGAAGCCATAATCGTACCTAGTGCAAAAGCAATGCGATCATGGCCTTCAAATTGTCCACCGATCGAACCTAGAATAACGACTGTATCTAAATATAAGTGCGGATTAAGCACAGTGACAGCTAACGCACCTAGAATAACCGTTCGACGACCTCGAGCTACGATCTCCCCTTTTGATTCCGATTCACTCTCTGGCTTAAAAGCACTTTTTAGCGAGAGCAGTCCATAGAAGCTCAAGAAAGCAATACCACCAAGTGTCACCGACGTCAGTAAGATTTCATTTTGAGACAGAATTGCACCACCACCAAAGATACCTAGAGAGATGAAAATCATATCTAGCACGCTACAAATAGTGGCGGTTGTTAGGTGGTGGTTACGCTTTATGCCTTGATTCAAAACATACGCATTTTGCGCGCCGATCGGAATGATCATTGATGCTCCTAAACCAAAACCTTGCAATAGAACCCACAAGCTCACACTTCACCTCACTTCAAAATAACAAATACATTTACAGAAAAGGGAAAGATAAAGCGTTTATCTAAATAAGTATAATTAATGATTTTAATCTTACATTAGATAGACTAATTTAACGGGAGGCGTTTGATCAAGAGTGAGAGGAAAGGTATGCGAGGGTTAGATTACAAATGGATTGAGGCATTAGACGCTATAGTTTATCAGGGTAGCTTTGAGCGTGCTGCCGAGCATTTATTTGTTTCTCAATCCGCCATTTCTCAACGTATCAAGCAGTTAGAGAAGTTTCTCGCGCAGCCTGTTTTAATTCGAAGCCAGCCACCTAAGCCAACGCCAATTGGTAAAAAATTGTTGGGTCTTTATCGGCGAGTACGCTTGCTAGAGCATGAAATTCTCCCCGAACTAAAAAATGATACCAGTACGCGACCTGTGCAACTCTCTTTAGCGACTAATGCAGATAGCCTTGCAACATGGCTACTGCCAGCGCTGCAAAATGTTATGAAGCAGCGTCAAGTTGAACTAAAACTGACTATCTATGGTGAATACCGCTCTATTGAAAAACTCAAAAGTGGCGAAGTGACAGGAGCGATCAGCTTGGAGTCCCAGCCAATCCCCGGATGCAGAGCAGACTATTTAGGTCGCATCGATTATGTTTGTGTCGCGAGCCCAGAGTTCTATCAGCGTTATTTTTCTAAAGGCGTAAATAATCAGACATTGGCAAAAGCACCGGCCGTTTCATATGACCAATATGATGATCTACATAAAACATTTCTTACCGAGCATTTTAACGTCAATCCTGACAGCGTTATTCATCACAACATCAGTAGTTCTGAAGCGTTTCTAAAAGTGGCGTTAGCTGGTGTTGCTTATTGCTTGATCCCCCGCTTGCAAATTACCGACGAATTAGACAGAGGTGTGTTGGTTGATGTGACTCCAGGTTTTTTAATGTCCCATCGGATTTATTGGCACCACTGGCAGTTAGAAACTGGGGTATTACAAGAAATCTCACACGCGATAGTGGGGTATGCGCAGCAGCATCTACCTCAATAAGTTTGTCAGAGCTGCATATCGTTAACTTAAGTGTGTTTTGTTTAAAAATTACGCCAATGTTACATAGTCAAAGTTGTGTTAGAAGTCACTATGGGTGCTTGGATAATCGGCGGAAGTTTCTATTATGAAACCACACGCTTTCTCAGCCATGATAGTGATGTTGGAATCTGAGATTAAGTACTTAATTTTGTATGGATGGATTTATTGAATGAAATTGTATTCATTTTTGCTGGCTTCAGCACTCAGCCTTACCAGTGCTTCAGTTTTGGCGAATACGCCAGAGTTTGCTCATGTTACGACAACGGGGTATGGCGAAGTGACGGCCACACCTGATATGGCTACGTTTTCTGTAAAAGTAGTCGATACGACAATGACGGCCGAACAAGCGAAATTGTCCGTAGATAAAACCGTTGAAGAGTTTCTAAAAAGCTTATCGGATGCCGGCTTGTCAAAAGACAATATTACTAGCTCGAATTTATACCTTGCTCCTCAGTACCATTACCCTAAATCAGGAAAAGCAGAACTTGTTGGGTATCGAGCATCTCGCAGTATTGATGTCACGGTGACGGATCTGAAAAACCTTAACCAATACCTAGATATGGCGTTAGAAGCGGGAATTAATCAGGTTGATAATATTCAACTTAAGGTAAGCAACCAAGCCGAGTATCAGCAAAAGGCACGAATGGCTGCGATTAAGGACGCAAGAGAAAAAGCAGGGTCATTAGCGACTGGTTTTGAGAAAAAGTTGGGCGATGTATGGCAGATCAATTACAGACAGATGCACGTTCAGCCTGTGTTAATGCGTTCAATGGCGATGGATAGTAAAGAAGGAGCGAATAGCTACCAAGATTCAACCATGATCATTCGCGATCAAGTCGATGTCATTTATAAGCTAAAGTAAGGCTTAGCAAACAGTAAAAAGCAAAAGGCAGGGAGTTACAACCCCTGCCTTTGTCATTTCTATTTCACAGTTTAATGCAGGATACGAGCACGGATTGTGCCTTCAATGTTTTTGAGCTTTGTTAGAGCTTCTTCTGAGCGTTCAGTTTCAACGTCGATCACTACGTAGCCTATTTCAGCGGCTGTTTGTAGGTACTGCGCGGCAATGTTAATGCCTTCTTCAGCAAAGATGGTGTTGATCTGAGTTAGAATACCAGGACGGTTCTTGTGGATATGAAGCAGACGAGAGCACTCTCCACTGTGTTCTGGCAATGACACTTCAGGGAAGTTTACGCTTGAAAGTGTCGAGCCGTTATCAGAGTACTTAGCCAGTTTGCCCGCCACTTCTAAGCCGATATTCTCTTGTGCTTCTTGCGTTGAACCACCAACGTGTGGAGTAAGGATGACGTTATCGAATTTTTGTAAAGGAGACTCGAACGGGTCAGCATTCGTTTTTGGTTCAGTTGGGAATACATCAATTGCAGCGCCAGCAAGGTGACCAGCTTCTAAGCTATGGCAAAGTGCAGGAATATCCACAACGGTGCCACGTGCCGCGTTGATAAAGATGGAACCTGGTTTCATTCGAGCAAATTCAGCTTCACCCATCATGTTTTTCGTTTCCGGTGTTTCGGGAACGTGCAAAGAAATCACATCACATTTGTTCAATAGTTCACTCATGGTATGTACTTGCGTCGCATTACCAAGGGACAGTTTGTTCTCAATATCGTAGTAGTAAACGCGCATACCTAAGTTTTCGGCAATAATACCAAGCTGCGTACCAATGTGACCGTATCCGATAATGCCAAGGCACTTACCACGAGCTTCGTAAGAGTTGTCTGCACTTTTCTTCCAAATACCGCGATGTGCAAGTGCATTCTTTTCAGGAATACCACGCACTAGTAAAAGGATTTGCCCAAGTACAAGCTCTGCCACGCTTCGAGTGTTAGAGAATGGTGCATTAAAGACAGGAATACCGCGTTTTGCTGCTGCATCTAGGTTTACTTGGTTAGTACCAATACAAAAACAGCCAATTGCAACCAGCTTGTTCGCCGCATTGATTACCTCTTCGGATAGGTTCGTACGGGAGCGGATACCAATGAAGTGCACGTCTTTTACCGCTTCAATTAGTTCTTCTTCCGGAAGGGAACCTTTATGGTATTCAATGTTGGTATAACCAGCTGCTTGAAGAACTTCAACTGAAGAAGGGTGGAGTCCCTCTAACAAGAGGATCTTAATCTTTTCTTTTTCCAGTGAAACTTTGGCCATTTTTTCTCGTCCTTAAAATGGAAAGGTGGGCTAATGTGGCGCACATTGGGCAAAACTATTAAAAAGGGGATAATTAACAGTTTTGTAGGAAGACAAACGTTTCCCTGTGCGTCTTCTGTTCAATAAAGTAACAAAAAAAAATTGCTTTGGGTAAGAAAATTACGGAATAAGAGATAATTTTCTTATAGAAAGGAATAAAAAACGGTGCCTTGCAGCACCGTATG
This sequence comes from Vibrio sp. 1727, assembly GCF_033344415.1. Taxonomy (NCBI): domain Bacteria; kingdom Pseudomonadati; phylum Pseudomonadota; class Gammaproteobacteria; order Vibrionales; family Vibrionaceae; genus Vibrio; species Vibrio sp. 1727. Next base: position 162,766 of record NZ_JAWPOT010000005.1, on the reverse strand, counting down.
TAATGAAATAACAGAAAAGTGAACCAGATAGGTTCATTTTGGGCTGTTATTTATTCTTCAATTTTTGCACCTTCTGGTGTGCCAGTGATCACTACGTCTGCACCACGATGAGCGAAAAGACCCACAGTCACCACACCAGCGATGCCGTTTATTTTGTCTTCCATTTCTTTCGGGTTGGTAATTTGCATATTGTGCACATCCAGAATCACGTTGCCGTTGTCAGTCACAACGCCTTCACGGTAAGCTGGATCACCACCTAGTTTTACCAATTCACGAGCCACGTAAGAGCGTGCCATTGGGATTACTTCAACAGGCAATGGGAACTGGCCAAGTACGTCAACTGCTTTAGTGCCGTCAACGATACATACGAACTTATCAGAGATTGCTGCGACAATTTTCTCACGAGTCAGAGCCGCGCCGCCGCCTTTGATCATTTCACGTGCTGGGTTGATCTCATCTGCGCCATCAACATACACATCCAGCTTCATTACATCGTTACACTCGTATACTTCAATACCAAGCTCTTTAAGGCGCTCAGTTGAAGCGACAGAGCTAGACACTGCACCTTTAATATCATCTTTGATAGTGCCTAGTGCATCGATGAAGTGATTCACGGTAGAGCCAGTACCAACACCGACAATGCTGCCTTTCTCAACATATTTTAGTGCTGCCCAACCAGCCGCTTTTTTCATTTCATCTTGAGTCATGCCAATCTCCTGAATAGATGTTCGTTAACGTTTGCGGGCGTGATTATAGCGGCTTACTTGTCACTTTCCCATTGCCATATTTGGCTTGGGGTCACGATCTTAGGTAATGGAATATCCCAGCTTTCAATTGGTAAGCGTTCTACATGTTGGCAGTCATGAGCGATACCGACAGGTTTAGCACCCTCTCCAGTTATAAACCAACGTGACAGAGTACGATCGTAGTACCCTCCGCCCATGCCTAAGCGGTGTCCGATACTGTCGAACCCAACTAAAGGCGTGCAGATTAAATCAAGCTGGCGAACGGGTTTGAGGTGTCTGATATCGAGCTTGGGCTCTAAGATGCCGTACTTGTTGTAGACGAGCTGTTCATCACTTATATACTGAAGAAACAGTAACTGACCTTTAGAAAAGGGATGGATGACGGGCAGATAAACCGATTTTCCCTGTTGCCATAACCATTCAATGAGCGGTTTAGTATCAAGCTCACCGTCTGCAGAAAGGTAGATGGCAATATGTTGCGCCTGATCGATTTCAGGAAGTTGGGAAAATTGAGTAATAAGGTCGATTCCCGCTTGGTATTGTGTATCACTGCACAGAGCGTTGCGCTTTTCACGAATCAGTTTGCGGAAGTCTTGTCGAGAGAGGTCTGACATAGAGAGAATACCCCAGGGTGCCGTTGAGGATTGTGGCCCTTGAACCAGCTGGTTCAAGGCGGATCAGCAATGACAACCGTAGGCTTCTCGGTGCATGCCGAGCTTGCTCAATAGTTACCAAATACTAACCCTTAGGTATTGCTTATCGGCTCAGGGACTTAAATCCTGCTGACGTACACCCCAGGGTAAATTTTGTATTTACTGCTGTCCTTGCGTAACTTTGCTTAGTGCGTTCTCTAAAGACGCGGTGAGCTTTTCCATTCGCTCAGTAATTTCTTGCTGTTGACCATTGGATTCGTATGACTTGGTGTGCAACTCATAGCAAATATTCAATGCAGCAAAGGTCAGCAGTTGGATTTCATTGGTTACCTTAGTACGTTCGCTCATTTCTTTCAATCGGCGATCCAGATCTTTTGCCGCTGCAACAAGAGACTCTTCTTGTCCTGTCGGACAATTCACTCGTGTAAGTTTGCCTAATATTTCAACGTCGATCGCTTGATTGCTCATGATGAATAAACTCTATATTCGCGCTATCTAAGGTGTTGCTTCATACAACTACCGAGGAGCAAACTATAGGAAAACCGCTATTAAGATTCAAGCATTTCCCATCACAGAAAGAGAAATGATGACGAGATCACACAGGAATTGGGCAAATTGAACAAATGCTGTCCAAAATTGAATTTGATAGCCGTTTCAGACCACTAACCTTGATGGTAGGATATACCAATACATTATTACGCAAGAATGAGCCAAGTTATGAGTGAAATCACCCTTCCTGAATACCAATCTATTGCTGCTGAACTGCAATCTGCAAGCCTAGCAGTAACACCTGCGGAATTACATGGCTTATTTGTCGGCATGTTAAGTGGTGGATTGGCGATTAATGATCAAACTTGGCAGCCTATTCTGTTTGACTACACCAATGATGGTATGGGTTGGCCTTCTACCGCGCTAGCTTTTGCTCAAAGCGTATTCACTGTTACTGTCAATGAACTAACTGGCACGTCGATGGAGCTGTCTTTATTATTGCCAGATGAGCCGGGCGAAGAAGGCTTATTCGCATTAGCCGACAGTGTGTCCGACTTTGTAAACCACTTTATTTCTGGGCTAGGTCTAGCAGGCGTTGCGCTTAATAAAGCATCTGATGACGCTAAAGAAGCACTGGCTGACTTAGAAGAGATTGCCAAATTAGGCATTGATGAAGATGACGATCTTGGTGAACAAGCGCAATTGCTAGAGCAAGTGATTGAGCACATCAAAGCTTGCGTACTAACGATTCATGCTGAATTTGGTGTTCGTCCTGAAAGCAGCGACAAAAAACCTACTATTCACTAATCGTAGACCGTCCAGAGGTTAGTATGAAGCAATATGATGTAGTCATTGCTGGTGGTGCCATGGCTGGTGCAACGTTAGCATTGGCGATTGACCATTTGTCTCAGGGAAAGCTCCGCATTGCCGTCGTTGAGCCTTTTAAAGCACAATCAGATATGCACCCTGGTTTTGACTCTCGCTCAATCGCATTGTCTTACGGTACTGTCAATCTGTTGCGTCAACTACAGCTCTGGACGTCAGTAGAACCGTTTGTCACACCCATTGAACATATCCACGTTTCTGACCGTTCTCATGCTGGGATGACGGAGATTACCAAGCAAGAGGTTGGGGTGGGAGCTCTAGGGTATGTTGTAGAATTAGCCGATGTTGGGCGTGTATATCAAGAATTATTAGACAGCAGCGAATCAATTACGCTGTTTTGTCCTGACTCCGTTACCGATATCGAGCGCGAGCAAAACTGTACCCATGTGACGTTGAAAAGTGGTGAGCAACTTGAAGCAAAACTGCTGGTGGCTGCAGATGGTGCTGTTTCGACCTGTTGTCAGAAAATTGGTCTAGAACTTTCTGAGCAAGATTTTGAACAAGTGGCTGTCATTGCCAATATTGTGACTCAAGAATCTCATCAAGGTAGAGCCTTTGAACGTTTTACTGAAAATGGCCCTGTTGCTTTATTGCCAATGAGTGACAATCGAATGTCCTTAGTTTGGTGTTTACACCCTGAAGAAGCCCAAGCCGTTCTTGAGTTATCTGATCAAGCATTTCTCCAGCGTTTACAGAACGATTTTGGTTGGCGTTTAGGCGCGATGAAAAAAGTGGGGCGCCGTGCAAGTTACCCATTGCTTCTTCGCCATCGAAAGCAAAATATTTCACATCGCTTTGCGATTGTTGGAAATGCGGCGCAAACGCTGCACCCGATAGCTGGACAAGGCTTTAATCTCGGTATTCGCGATGTAGTCTCACTAGCAGAAGAAATTGTGCAGCAAAGTGAGGATGTGGGTCTTTATCAAGGCCTGATGCGCTTTAGTCAACGTAGAGAAACAGATCGAAGCGAAACTATTTGGCTAACCAGTGCCTTGGTGCATGTTTTTTCAAATGATTTACCCGCGATGCGAATTGGCCGAAATACTGCCTTAGCAGCGATGGATAACCTTTCTATTTTTAAGCAGCCGCTACTACGCCATACACTTGGCTTGGTAAAACGATGAACGGCCGCACTGAATTAGGTAATAAAAAGCAATGATGCAAAGTGTAGATATCGCCATCATCGGCGGAGGGATGGTTGGGTTGGCACTTGCTGCCGCGTTCAAAGACAGTGATCTGCGTGTCGCCGTTATTGAAGGTAAAGTGCCAGATGATTCGTTGAAAGAATTGCCCGATGTTCGTGTGTCTGCGCTGAGCCGCTCTAGTGAGACGATTTTGCGTAAACTTGGTGCTTGGCAGGGCATAGAACAGCGCCGAGCTTCGCCTTACCATGGCATGGAAGTATGGGAACAAGATAGCTTTGCCAGCATTGAATTTAATGCACAAAGTATGGCACAACCTGATTTAGGGCATATTGTTGAGAATCGTGTGATTCAACTTGCACTGCTTGAACAAGTCCAAAAGCTCGATAACGTCACTATGTTTATGCCTGCACGTTGCGCGACTCTCGCGGTCGGTGAGCAAGAAAGCTGGCTGACGCTCGATAATGGCCAAGCCATGACCGCTAAATTAGTGGTCGGAGCCGATGGGGCGAATTCGTGGCTTCGCTATCAAATGGATATTCCATTAACGCATTGGGACTATGGTCATCATGCTTTGGTCGCGAATGTCAAAACTGCTATGCCACACAACAGCATTGCGCGCCAGATATTTACTCCTCACGGACCATTGGCATTTTTGCCAATGTCGCAACCAGATATGTGCTCTATTGTTTGGTCCACGGAGCCAAATCGAGCAGAGCAGTTAGTGGCGATGAGTGAACATGATTTCAATAAAGCGTTGACGAGTGAGTTTGATGCTCGACTTGGTCTATGTGAAGTAGTGGGAGAGCGTGCTGCGTTTCCTTTGAAAATGCGCTATGCGCGAGATTTTGTCGTCGAGCGAGTCGCGCTGGTTGGTGATGCGGCCCATACCATTCACCCATTAGCGGGGCAGGGTGTGAATTTAGGTTTATTAGATGCGGCCAGTCTTGCTCAAGAGGTGTTAGCACTTTGGAAGCAGGGGCAAGATATCGGCAGTAAACGCAACCTAAGAAGCTACGAGCGTTGGCGAAAAGCGGAAGCGGCAAAGATGATCGCTACTATGCAAGGGTTTCGAGATTTGTTCTCTGGCGAGAACCCTGCTAAAAAGCTTGTTCGTGGCATTGGCTTGAGTTTAGCGGGGCAACTGCCGGGAGCGAAAGATGAGATCATGAAGCGCGCGCTTGGTTTAAAGGGACACTTGCCGGATCTGGCGCGTCAGTAAGTGCAAAGCAAACTTCAAATACACAAAAGGCTGGTTAATCCAGCCTTTGTTTTATCAACATTTTGCTAAGCATATGCGCATCGGAGTTTCATTACTTCTTGATTGATCTCTTTGACCGCTCGGAAATGGCGTTGCTCTGCTTTCTCCGGCAGTATTAACTTACCGTTATCAAACTCGAATCTACCGACCCCGTAAATATAAATTCTTCCTTTAAAAAGACGACTTATATGTTTAGCAATCATACTTGGTGTATAGCGCTTAAACAGTCTCATATTTACTTTCCTTTTATCTAACCTAGCCTAGGTATTCTACGTTCTGGACGCGAAAATTATTGTGACAGCAATAGTATTAAATACAGATGTAGGGTGTTGCGTCAGAGAATTGTGTTGTCTTAGACAATTTGACAGTGTCATCTCTTAAATAGCGTGAGGATTACCCCAAAAATAACCTCTCTAAAGGAACCCTTACGCCAATACACTCCTTTTTACGTGACGCATTAAGCAATAGTTTTGTTACAGAATTAAGAATAGAACGAAAACGGTTGTTTGCTAGTTGTTTCTATTAAGGTCGTGCCTCGCGCAACACACTTTGCGTTCTAACGATTAGAGGAAATGAAAGAGAAAAAGTTCCACGTAAAAAAAAGCCCGCTTCAGCGGGCGAATAGTCACAGATGCATTACACAAAAGTGGATAACTAACTGCATGAATGCTGTCACTCAGCTAGCTGACTCACTTTATATCGGTTAAGTGCTTGTTTGAAACTTAACCAACAAATTCAGCATATACGAGTTTTATCTTCGTGACTATTTATGTTTTATATGTGATTAAAAATTCTCATATCTATTTTTGTAGATATGATCGAGATCACGCAGTGATAGAAACACTACGTGTCATTGCATTGTTTTTAGACGATTAACGACAGATCTCAGCCACGGTCGGCTGGCACAATTGGATAAGATCTTGAATAGAAAGTGCCAGCCCAGCCATTCGATCGCCACTGCTGATTGTGACTTCCTGTTCTTCTAGTAAGCTAGGGTCGAACACGATTGGCATATGACGTTTGAGTAACAGAGGAGTGACAGTACCAATTTTGTAACCAGTGATGGACTCAACATCGGCTTGATCAACACAAGTCATCCGGCGACATTTCAGTAACGAGCGCACTTTTTTGGGATCAACGCTACGATCACCTGGTGCACAGGCGAGTGCATATTGATTACCCATGTCTCGTAGCAAGATTGCTTTCACCATTTGAGAAGGGCGAATGCCGCGTTGGTGCGCGGCATCCTCAATGGTGGTTGCTGGTCTTTGATGCGGTAACAGACGAAACGGAATGTGTTGGTCTGTGAGAAATTGCATCAAAGGAGTATTGATTGTATTACTCATCATCAAGACTGTAAGGCAGTGATTCGATTGTCCATTCACACTCTGGTTGCGCAACCAAACGAAGACGAGTGTCCTCATCGAGATTATTAGGCAGCACGATCAGGCCAATCGCGTGATTGTCACTGAACTGGTAGTGATTTAATAAAGCACCTACTGAACGCCAGTTTTCACCTACGCTGCGTTCGAGCTCAATTGGTTCGTCACTGAATGGAGCAGAAGTTGCACCTTTTACGATATACATCGCACGTTTATTGGTACCGCGATACTTCGCTCGTGCTACCGTTTCTTGTCCCGTGTAGCAGCCCTTTGTGAAGCTTATGCCTCCTAAAGCTTGCACGTTGAGTGCTTGTGGAATGTGAGCATTCTGCGCGGATGCAGAGACAAATGGTAAACCTGCCTCAATATCGAAACGATTCCAAAGCTCATTTGTCGTAAAGACAGCGTCGGTAGTTTCAACGATTTGCTGTGCTTCTGGCGCACTTAATATCAGTAACCAGCGATCTTGTGCAACTTGCACTGCTGTGCCACCGTCAACTGCGCGAACGCTGCCAGTTGTCTTGCTCATTGTTGAAATGAATTCGTCGGCTTTGACGCCAGCAACACCTAAGATAACGTCATCAGAAGCTTCAATCGTTACTTTAGAGAAAATGGCGTATTTCTTTATTTCATTAAGTTCTACGTCAATCGCCGATTTTGGTTGGATCATGCCGTAGCCATCATGATGATGGAAAAGGCGGAACACGCTCCACACTTTGCCTTTTGCATCACAATGTGCGCCCAGTGTTGATTGGTCTTGTTCTAAAGAAACAACATCGCAGGTAACCTGACCTTGTAAGTATGATTTTTTATCATCACCGATCATGGTGATCATGCCGAAGTTATCCAGCAGTGAGATAGATAACTCTGGAAGCGCGTCTTGAGTTGAGAGAGGTAATGCTGAAAAACGAGTTTGCCATTCCATAATTACAATGCCTTTTGAAGATATTTTTCCGCTATGTTATACCCAAATAACCTTGAGATACTAGGGGAGCGATTTACGAATCAACATTTGTCTGCTTTCACTATCGTATTGTGACCCGCACACTAGTGACGTAGCACATCCCTTGTTACACTCCGCACTAACAACAAGACATCTATGAAGGAATAGTGAATGTACACTCCGGAAGAAAAAGCGCGTATTAAATGGGCTTGTCGTCGAGGCATGCTTGAGCTTGACGTAGTAATTATGCCGTTTTTTGAAGAGTGCTTTGATACTCTGAGTGAACAAGAGCAGCGTGACTTTGTTTCTTTACTTGAATGCGATGATCCTGATCTGTTTACTTGGGTAATGGGGCATGGCCGTAGCGAAAATTTAGGTCATGCAGCAATGGTTGATAAAATTGTCGCCCATAACCTCAGCAAAGTTCGTTAATTTTACTGCTTCTCCCTCTCTGACTGCCCGAGTCCTCAATGTTGTACTTTTCTTATTGATGACTTGGGCTGTTATCTTCTCTAGCATTCCGCTCGTATTATCGACTTATTTGTTATTACTGATTGTTAAGGCTCTCTCAAGCCAAGGCCTTGTTCAACCTACAAGTCATGGGCATTGGTATGTGCACTGCGATGGCTTGGTTAGGTTTGATGCCCTTGAGTGTGGCGAATGCTCGGAAGATATTGAGTCCGAAAAGGGTCATTTACAGCGAGTCGATACATCGGCATCACCATTCAAGATAACATTCCAATTGCAATCTGGCCGTGTTGTTACGATTTGGCGTGATAGCTGTGACGATGAGCAGTATCGTCAACTATCTTTGGTATTACGCCAATGGGAAATGAAACAGGGAGCTAATGCTCCCTGCTGATGTAATAGTTTACTTGGTAAAGTTAAAGCTGTTTAGCTGGAACCAAAATCGTTGGGCCGCTGTTTTCCAGTTGGTTCGGATAGTCAAGCGTGTAGTGCAAACCTCGACTCTCTTTACGCTGCATCGCACAACGAACCATCAACTCTGCTACTTGTAAAAGGTTACGCAGTTCTAATAAGTTGTTCGACACTCGGAAATTGCTGTAGTACTCGTGTGTTTCTTGTTGCAACAGTTGGATACGGCGTAAGGCGCGCTCTAAACGCTTGTCAGTTCGCACAATGCCCATGTAGTCCCACATAAACAGACGAAGCTCGTACCAGTTGTGCTGAATGATCACTTCTTCATCACTATTGGTTACTTTGCTTTCATCCCAACATGGCACCTGTGAAGGTAGCTCAACGTTAGTGTGATGTTTTAGAATATCTTTTGCCGCAGACCAAGCATAAACCACGCATTCGAGAAGTGAGTTTGATGCCATGCGGTTAGCACCATGCAGCCCGGTGTAGCTAACTTCACCAATCGCATACAAATTTTTCAGATCGGTGCAGCCATTTCTATCCACCATGACACCGCCACAAGTGTAGTGTGCAGCAGGTACGATTGGGATTGGCTCTTTAGTCATGTCAATGCCCAAGTCCATCAAACGTGAATAAATGGTTGGGAAGTGTTTCGTAATAAAGTCAGCAGGCTTATGGCTGATGTCGAGATACATACAGTCGGCACCTAAACGCTTCATTTCGAAGTCGATAGCACGAGCCACGACGTCACGCGGAGCAAGCTCTTTACGTTCATCGAAATCCGGCATAAAGCGAGAGCCATCTGGACGACGCAGGTAAGCACCTTCGCCACGCAACGCTTCAGTCAGCAAGAAGTTACGTGCTTCTGGGTGATATAAACACGTAGGGTGGAACTGGTTAAATTCCATATTCGCCACACGACACCCTGCACGCCAAGCAATCGCAATACCATCACCAGACGACACATCTGGGTTAGAGGTGTATTGATAAACCTTTGAAGCACCACCTGTAGCGAGAACCACAAATTTGGCTCGCACGGTTTCGACATGCTCTTCGTTGCGGTTCCAAATATAAGCACCGATAACTTTGTTTTTATCACCGCCAATTTTGTCTTCGGTGATTAAGTCCAGAGCATTGTGACGTTCGAGAACATGAATGTTTGGATGGTTATGAGCGTTATCTTGCAGGGAGGTTTGCATCGCCATACCTGTCGCATCTGCCGCGTGAAGAATACGACGACGGCTATGACCACCTTCACGAGTTAAGTGGTAGCGAGGTTCATCGTCAGAGTCATCTTCTTCACGATCAAATGGGACACCACCGTCAATCAACCACTGTACACACTCTTTTGAATGCTCAGCAATGAACCTTACGGTCTCCTCATCGCAAATACCATCCCCGGCGATTTGCGTGTCTTCAACGTGTGAATCAATGGTGTCTGACTCATCAAATACGGCAGCGATACCGCCTTGAGCATAGTAGGTCGCCCCTTCGCTGCGTGGTCCTTTACTCAGCACCATCACCTTACAGTGGTTAGCAACGCGCAAAGCCAACGACAAACCTGCCGCGCCACTCCCTACCACTAATACATCACACTCATGTTCACGATTTGTGTTCATATAACTTTTATAATCCCAAGCTAAGGCAACAAAGTTACCTTGTGTATTATTTGCACACCATGTGCATTCCATTATCGCGACATCTGTCGCTAAGGGCTAAGTTGGGAGACCTATCGACGTCCGTGTTACTGCGGTGACTGAGCCACTCTTCTTTTTCATGCAGAGCATGAGCATGCTTCCTAAGTTATAATTTGTAACGCGGTGTTCAGATAGCCATTAGCCATGCAAATGAAAAGTAATAGTTTGTCAATGCCATTGCTTTTCCATGCTCGACCCAGCACAATCTGGGACAGAGATCATTCATTATACCCATTTCCCTCCAAGATGCTCGCTTGTCAAACTTAGACTAAAGTCAGGCAGCGGTGGTCATTTGGGTACAGACATCACACTGTGAAAAAACAATGACAAAAAACTTGAGAAACCATGGAACTTTCTCATTCACGTTAGGGTCACAATAGTGCTCAAGTAAGCAGTGGTGTCAATACTACGTTTTGCATAATTAGTACCCATATCTGAGAAGAGTAGGGGCATAACAAATAGGAGTATCCGCTCGAATGAACGAGCAGCTGACCGATCAAGTATTGATTGAGCGAGTTCAGAATGGCGATAAGCAAGCATTCAACCTGTTGGTAACAAAGTACCAGAATAAGGTATGTAATCTTATTTCCAGATACGTTAGTAATCCTGGCGATGTACCAGATGTAGCACAAGAAGCGTTTATTAAAGCTTACCGAGCTATCCCTAGCTTTCGTGGGGAAAGTGCGTTTTATACGTGGCTGTATCGCATTGCAGTGAATACTGCGAAAAATCACATTGTTGCTCAAGGGCGTAGACCTCCAGCGACAGATGTCGATGCTGAAGATGCTGAATTTTACGAAACAGGTAGTGCACTTAAAGAAATATCGAACCCTGAGAACTTAACGTTGTCCAAAGAATTGCAACGGGTGGTGTTCAGTGCAATCGAAGCTTTACCTGAAGATTTAAAAACCGCAATGACATTACGAGAGCTCGATGGCTTGAGTTATGAAGAAATTGCAGAAGTGATGGATTGCCCGGTAGGAACGGTACGATCGCGTATCTTCCGTGCTCGTGAGGCGGTGGAAAAGAAAATCAGACCTCTTTTGCAACGCTAGTACAAGTAATAACTATGGTGAAAATAATGGCTGACAAAGAAAAACTTTCAGCTCTCATGGATGGAGAATTGGTCGATAAGGCTTTAATTCAAGAGTTAGAGCAAGACCAAGAGAGCCGTGATGCTTGGCAGAACTATCACCTGATTGGTGATGTGATGCGAGGCGAAGCGCCAGCAAAACCTGAGTGGAATATTGCTGAAAGCGTGGCGTTAGCGTTAGAAGATGAACCTGCACACCGTGCGTTTGATTCGCACAGTGCAAATGTTATCTCAATTGCGGATACGCCAAAAGAGTCGCAACCAGAACCGCAAAAAGCAAAACGTCAGTTGCCAGGTTGGTTGACGCAGTTTGGTCAAGTTGCTGTTGCTGCATGTGTATCGCTTGTTGTTATTTTAGGTGTACAGCAGTACGGTGGTAGCGATTCAATGTCGCCGCAAACAGATCAATTACCTGTATTGCAGACGGTTCCGTTTGCTGGCAGCGCAGAACCAGTGAGTTTGACTCGTGAGTCTGTAGAACGTTCTGTAGGCGAGGCAAATATGCAAGAGCAGCGCAAGCGTGTTCATGCTATGCTGCGAGACTACGAATTGCAGTTACGAATTAACAGTGATGCATCTCAACAAGATGCAAATCTGAATCCGGATATTGAATGAAAAAATTTCTGATCAGCGCTTGCGCTCTGTTCAGTATGATGTCTTCTCAAGCCTTTGCTGGTGATAAGCCAGCGGAGGCTTTATTGCATCAAATGAGCGAGGCGAGTAAGAATTTAAGTTACGAACTCTCTTATATCCTTATCAAAAAGAACAGCATTGAGCCGTTGCTGTATCGTCATGCCACGCATGGTGACGATCAATATGCTCACCTTGTCTACTTAAGTGGCCCCGTGCGTGAAGTGATTCGTCGCGGAACTGAAGTAAGTTACATCGAAACGGGTTTAGAACCGTTCACCATCGAGTCAGGTAAAATGGTCGCTCCGACTATGCCTATGCTCAACACCAATATCGATGAGCTAAACTTGTATTACGACTATGTAAAAGTGGGTAGAGCTCGTGAAGCTGGTGTGGCAACACAAGTGCTGCGTATTGTTCCTAAAGACGGTCTGCGCTATTCATACGTACTATGGATCGATGAGAAGAGTAAATTGCCGTTACGTGCCGACCTTGTGGACCGCGATGGTGAGATGCTTGAACAATATCGCACTATTTCTTACACGGTAAATCCAAAAATCGCAGAGTTAATGAGTGGCCTGCAAGATGTTCAATTACCTGCTGTTCTCACCATGCCAAAAGGCGATATTGGGACCAGTAATTGGCAGGTTGGTTGGATCCCTGAGGGTTTCGAGCCGAACGAGCTCAACCGCTATCGAATGGCCGTTACTAATCAAATGGTGGAGAGCCAGCTGTATTCTGATGGTCTGTTTAGCTTCTCTGTTTACGTAGCAAACAAAGATGAGCATTCGTTAAAAGGGCAGTTGGTTCGCCAAGGCAGAAGAACGCTACACAGTTTTGTGAGCGGTCAACATGAAATCTCTGTTGTAGGAGACATTCCACCGACCACAGCACAGCGTATAGCCCAATCTGTCACATTTAATGTAACAAAGAGTAAATAACAATGATGACCGCGTTGGCTACCGTGACAGACGTGCATCGTCGCGGCAAGCAATACGAAATTGATTTAAGTTGCGAACAGCAGACCAGTTGCAGTAGTTGCTCTTCACAGAAAAGCTGTGGAACGGGCGTTGTTACTAAAGCCATTGGTAACAAGAGTTTATCTTGGCACCTGCGCACGGATAAATCGGTGAAAATAGGTCAAGTCGTCGAGATTGGTTTTCCTGAGTCGAGCCTAATAAAATCAGCAATGGCGGTTTATTTACTGCCATTGTTTGGTTTGATTATCGGTGCGATGTTTGGTCACTTCCTATTAGCGCCGCTGACAGCCGGCGGGGAAGGCATCATCATATTGGCATCGGTATTGTTTGCCGCTGGTGGAATGTGGATCGCAAAACGTGTTTCTCGTCCGTTAGAAGATGAATCCAAGCGCCAAGTTACCCTCGTTCGGGTACTTGGAGAGCCAATCCAGTAAGTGCTGTCCCCCTCCACTAAAGGTTATTTGGGTATGTACTTTAAATTACGTGCGCCCGTTAACGAAATTCGGTAGAATCTGCCAACTTGATTGAAATGCCGTCAGTAGATGGCGTTTCTTACTGTCCCTATTTGTAAAGAGTTAGTCACCCTAAATCTATGAAGCACATTCGTAACTTTTCGATTATCGCCCACATCGACCATGGTAAGTCGACCCTATCAGACCGTCTAATCCAAGTTTGTGGCGGGTTAACCGATCGTGAAATGGCCGCACAGGTTCTGGATTCTATGGATCTTGAACGTGAGCGTGGCATCACCATCAAATCTCAGAGTGTGACGCTAAACTACACCGCTAAAGACGGTGAGACGTATCAGCTGAACTTCATCGATACTCCGGGGCACGTTGACTTTGCATATGAAGTATCACGTTCTCTAGCGGCTTGTGAAGGTGCGCTATTGGTTGTGGATGCGGGTCAAGGTGTTGAAGCTCAAACACTGGCTAACTGTTACACCGCGATCGAAATGGATCTAGAGGTTGTGCCAATCTTGAACAAGATTGACCTACCAGCAGCCGATCCTGAGCGTGTAGCGGAAGAAATTGAAGAAATCGTTGGTATCGATGCAATGGAAGCAACCCGCTGTTCTGCGAAGACAGGCATCGGTGTTGATGACGTTCTAGAGAACATTGTGTCAGCGATCCCTGCTCCGGAAGGTGATCCAGATGCGCCACTACAAGCGCTGATCATTGACTCATGGTTTGATAACTACCTTGGCGTTGTTTCTCTAGTGCGTATTAAAAACGGCGAACTGAAGAAGAACGATAAGATCAAAGTGATGAGTACGGGCCAAGTTTGGGGTGTAGACCGCCTTGGTATCTTTACGCCAAAACAAGTAGATACCGATACCCTTCGTACTGGTGAAGTAGGTTGGGTTGTTTGTGGTATCAAAGACATTCTTGGTGCCCCTGTTGGTGATACGCTGACTCTAGCGAAGAATGGTTGTGATAAACCGCTACCTGGCTTTAAGAAAGTTAAACCTCAGGTTTACGCAGGTCTGTTCCCTGTATCTTCCGACGATTACGAAAACTTCCGTGACGCACTAGGCAAACTAAGCCTTAACGACGCATCGCTATTCTACGAGCCAGAAAACTCTGCGGCACTTGGCTTTGGTTTCCGTTGTGGTTTCCTTGGCATGTTGCACATGGAAATCATCCAAGAGCGTCTAGAGCGTGAATACGACTTGGATCTTATTACCACAGCACCAACGGTAGTTTACGAAGTTGAGAAGACGGATGGCGATCTGCTGTATGTTGATAGCCCAGCAAAACTACCAGCGATCAATGACATTGAAGAAATTCGTGAACCGATTGCGCGTTGTAACATCCTTGTGCCTTCAGAGTACCTAGGTAACGTAATCACACTGTGTGTTGAAAAGCGAGGCAGTCAAGTTGATATGGTTTACCACGGTAACCAAGTCGCTGTGACTTACGATATTCCAATGGCTGAAGTGGTACTGGATTTCTTCGATCGTCTGAAATCAACATCACGCGGTTACGCATCTTTGGATTACAACTTCCAGCGTTTTGAAGCTTCGAACATGGTACGTGTAGACGTTCTTCTTAACGGTGACACTGTTGATGCATTGGCGATGATCACACACAAAGATCAGTCTCAGACTCGCGGTCGTCAGTTGGTAGAGAAGATGAAAGAATTCATCCCTCGCCAAATGTTTGATATCGCAATCCAAGCGGCAATTGGTAACCACATTATCGCTCGTTCAACGGTAAAACAGTTGCGTAAAAACGTTATTGCGAAATGTTACGGCGGTGACGTAAGTCGTAAGAAGAAACTTCTGAAGAAACAGAAAGAAGGTAAGAAACGCATGAAGCAGATCGGTAACGTTGAGCTGCCTCAAGAAGCGTTCCTAGCCATCCTTCACGTAGGTAAAGACTAAAGTTGAACTTTGTCTCACACTTGTCGGTCTTAAGACGTTAGATATTAAAATAAGTGAAAGGGTTTCGGCTCTTTCACTTTCGTATTTTTAGATAAGGGAATTTAATGGCGAATACATTCTCACTGATGTTGGTTATTGCGACTTTGGTAACTGGCGTGGTTTGGCTATTGGAAAAGCTGGTTTTCGCGAAAAAGCGTCAGGAAAAACTGGCTGAGATTCAAGCTCAGACGTCTAATGGTTTGGATGCAGTGACCTTGCAAAAAGTTGAGCGTCAGCCTTGGTGGGTTGAAAATAGCGTCTCTATTTTCCCTGTGATCGCGTTCGTTTTAGTATTACGTTCTTTTATCTACGAACCATTTCAAATCCCATCAGGCTCAATGATGCCTACCTTGCTGGTTGGCGATTTCATTTTAGTTGAGAAGTACGCGTACGGTCTAAAAGACCCAGTATGGCGTACTCAGCTAGTGGAAACTGGTAAGCCTGAGCGTGGTGATATCGTGGTATTCAAATACCCACCACAACCAAGTGTGGACTACATTAAGCGTGTAGTTGGTTTACCTGGTGATATCGTGCGTTATTCAAGTGATAAGCAGCTTTGCGTGCAAAGCCAAGGCGAATCGGCATGTAAGCCAGTTAAACTGAGTAATGTTGAAGAAAGTCAGTTTAGCTCGAACGGTATTCCAATGATCCAACTGGATGAAAAATTGGGTAACGTTGAGCACAATATTTTGGTTAACCCTCTTGTGCGTAACCGCGTGGAGCAATATTTCCCACGCAGCGGAACGACAGAGTGGGTTGTACCACAAGGTCAGTATTTTGTGATGGGTGATAACCGTGACAACAGTGCTGACAGCCGTTACTGGGGCTTTGTTCCAGAAGCAAACTTAGTCGGTAAAGCTGTCGCGATCTGGATCAGCTTCGAGTTTGATCGTGGCGCAGATAGTGTTCTACCTTCATGGATTCCAACTGGTGTGCGTTTTAACCGCATCGGTGGTATTCACTAACCATTCAAATATCGAGAGAGTATGAATTCTCCAATTGATAAACTAGAGAGAAAGCTCGGCTACCAGTTTCAAGATGCCGGGCTTATCAATTTGGCGCTGACGCACCGCAGCGCCAACAGTAAGCACAATGAACGTCTTGAGTTTCTGGGCGATTCAATTTTAAGTTTTGTCATCGCTGATGATCTGTACCATCGTTTCCCAAAAGTGAACGAAGGTGACATGAGCCGCATGCGTGCTACTTTGGTTCGCGGACATACATTGGCGGAACTGGGTCGTGAATTCGATCTAGGAGATTATTTAAAATTAGGTCCAGGTGAATTGAAGAGTGGCGGTTTTCGCCGAGACTCTATTTTAGCCGATGCGGTTGAAGCCATTATTGGCGCAATTTACCTAGACAGTGATCTTGAAGTTGTGCGAGGCATTGTACTGAGTTGGTATCAGTCACGCCTTGAAGCCATTAAACCAGGCGTTTCACAGAAAGATCCGAAAACTCGCCTACAAGAGTTCCTACAAGGCAGAAGAAAACCGCTGCCTGTCTACACAGTGACTAATATTAAAGGTGAAGCGCACAACCAAGAGTTCACGGTTGAGTGCGAAGTAGCAGGTGTGGATAAGCCTGTAATCGGTAAAGGCACCAGCCGCCGCAAGGCAGAACAAGCGGCTGCTGAAACAGCACTTGAGCAATTAACAAATGGCTGATAACGAATTCGATATCGATGCGTTTTTCGCATCACAAGGTGAGCCAAGCTCGCCAGAAAACCAACACTGTGGCTTTATTGCTATTGTTGGTCGTCCAAACGTAGGTAAGTCGACACTTTTGAACAAGATTTTGGGTCAGAAGATTTCGATCACCTCTCGTAAGCCGCAAACGACACGCCACCGTATTATGGGTGTGGATACGGACGGCGATTACCAAGCGATTTACGTCGACACGCCTGGACTTCACATTGAAGAAAAGCGTGCGATCAACCGTTTGATGAACCGTGCTGCTAACTCGTCATTGAGTGATGTAAACCTTGTGTTCTTCTTAGTCGATGGTACGCATTGGACTAAAGACGATGAGATGGTACTGACCAAACTTCAAAAATCGAACTTCCCAGTTGTGCTTTGTGTAAACAAAGTCGACAACGTACAAGATCGTAACGACGTGATGCTACACATGGCGGAGATGTCTAAGAAGATGGACTTCGTGGATGTTGTGCCAATCTCTGCCAAGCAAGGTAAGAACATTGACGTACTGCGTAAGCACGTGCGTAATCACCTACCTAAAGCAACGCATCACTTCCCAGAAGAATACGTGACTGACCGTTCTCAGCGTTTTATGGCGTCTGAGATTGTGCGTGAAAAGCTGATGCGCTTTACTGGTGAAGAGCTGCCATACTCAGTGACGGTTGAGATTGAACGTTTTGATTACAACCCCGAAACCGACGGTTTCCACATCAATGCCTTGATTCTTGTTGAGCGTAATGGTCAGAAGAAAATGGTGATTGGTAAAGGCGGCGAGAAGATTAAAACCATTGGTCGCGAAGCGCGTTTAGATATGGAAGAATTGTTCGGTCGTAAGGTTTACCTAGAAACCTGGGTAAAAGTGAAATCTGGCTGGGCAGACGACGAACGAGCGTTGCGATCGTTGGGTTATATAGACGATTTATAATCTTGGCTGCGAAGGTGCTTCGCTCCAACATCGATGAAAAATCAGTATCGATTAAAATAAGGAGCCGCTCGGCTCCTTATTTTTTATTTCACACTTTTTAGGCACAATGACTTAGATGAGTAATCTGTCTTCTGAAGGTTTACAGCGCTGTTTTGTATTGCACCGACGCCCTTACAGTGAATCGAGCTTAATCCTTGATGTATTTAGTGAGGAATATGGCCGAATGACTTTAATGGCCAAAGGCGCGCGCAGTAAGCGTTCGAACTTAAAAGGCGCATTGCAACCTTTTACCCCGCTATTACTTAAATGGTCGGGGAAAGGCTCAATGAAAACTTTGCGTCAAGCCGAGCCGATAAGTCTAGGTTTGCCGTTAACGGGCATTAATCTCTACTCAGCCATGTACGTCAATGAACTGATTGGCCGTATTTTGATGGCTGAAGTGCCGATGCCAGCACTATTTCATGATTATTTGCATGCGTTAACCGAGTTGGCGCACAACGAGAACCCTGAGCCTGCACTGCGTCGTTTTGAGTTAGCCTTGCTGTCTGCGATGGGGTATGGCGTGGATTTTTTGCATTGTGCAGGTACCGGCGAGCCCGTCGACCCAGAAATGACCTATCGTTACCGGGAACAGAAAGGGTTTATTGCTTCTGTTAGGCGCGATAACCTCACGTTTTTAGGGAATGAACTGATTGCTATCAGTGAGCGGCGGTTTGTCACTAAAGAGCAGCTAAAAGCGGCAAAACGCTTTACACGTATAGCCTTAAAGCCGTATCTTGGCGGCAAACCTTTAAAAAGTCGTGAATTTTTCATTCAGACCCCCAGAGCACGGAGTAACGGAAAATGAGCTCAATTTATTTAGGCGTCAATATCGACCATATTGCCACTCTACGTAATGCACGTGGTACAAAATACCCAGATCCTGTTCACGCTGCTGAAATTGCTGAGCGTGCAGGCGCGGACGGTATCACTATCCACTTACGTGAAGACCGTCGCCATATTTTGGATCGTGATGTACGTATTCTGCGTGAAACCATTCAAACGCGTATGAATCTAGAGATGGCAGTGACTGACGAAATGGTTGATATTGCGCTGCAAACTAAACCAGAGTTTGTGTGTTTAGTGCCTGAAAAGCGTGAAGAACTGACGACGGAAGGTGGCTTAGATGTAGTAGGGCAGCTAGAAAAAATTAAAGCTGCGACGAAAAAGCTGACAGATGCAGGCATTAAAGTTTCGCTATTTATTGATGCTGACCGTCAACAGATTGAAGCTGCGAAAAAGTGTGGCGCTCCGTTTATTGAGCTACATACTGGCCACTATGCAGATGCGACGACAGAAGACGAACAGCAAGCTGAACTGAAGAAGATTGCCGCTGGTGCGAGTTATGCACATGATCTAGGTATTATTGTTAATGCCGGGCATGGCCTGACTTATCACAATGTCGCACCAATTGCTGCATTACCAGAAATTTACGAACTCAACATTGGTCACTCAATCATTGGTCGCGCAGTATTTGATGGTTTAAATAAAGCGGTTGCTGACATGAAAGCACTGATGATTGAGGCTCGCCAGTCATAGGGCTATCTAGATGGCGATTATAGGGTTAGGGACCGACATTGCAGAAATTGAGCGTATTGAAAAAGCGTTAGCTCGTAGTGGTGAACCTTTTGCTCAGCGGATTCTTTCAGAAGAAGAAATGGCCAAATTCTCACAGCTTAAGCTGCAAGGTCGTTATCTTGCTAAGCGCTTTGCAGTCAAAGAAGCGGCCTCAAAAGCATTGGGAACAGGGATAGCAAAAGGGGTCACGTTTCACGATTTTTCCATCTCGAACGATGCGCTTGGAAAACCAGTGCTCGCATTGACGGGCACAGCCAAGCAAATAGCGGATGCGATGGGCGTTAACCACATTCACCTGTCCATTTCCGATGAGCGTCATTACGCTGTGGCGACGGTTATTTTTGAATCCTAGCTTGTAAGTCTTAAACAAAATACTAAAAAGCCAGAGCATTTGCTCTGGCTTTTGTTTCTCTTCAATAGATCACTGTTCAAGGTATAACTTTGCGGTTGTTGTTACTTTAATCATTTCATCTTGCAGCTCGAACATTTCAGGCTCAACTTCCTCAAGACTGACCCCTGAGCGCAGTGCTTGCTCAAGCGTCGCACAGAGTGACTTCAGTCTTGGAACGCCACAATATGAACTACTGCCGTGCAGCTTATGGATGACATGAATTAGGTCATCACGGGAGATATCTTCTTGCTCCAGAGCTTGGTCAACGACTGCTTCTACTTCAGGGATGAACTCAATCAACATGCGCAGCATGTCTTTAGCGAGATCCTCTTTATTCGCGCTCTGTTTTAAGGCTGCTTGCCAATCAATAATCACATCCTGCTGAGGCGAAGAAACGGGTTGTGGTGCGCTTCCTTCAGGTTCATCAACGTATGAAGGGGCGACTTTGCCAATGCTCTCTGTACAAGCATTTGGGTTCCAGTGAACCAAAACCTGTTGCAGCACATGCTCTTCAATAGGTTTGGTCAAGTAGTCATCCATTCCTGCTGAGAGCAAGCGGTCTCGTTCCCCTGCCATGGCATGCGCCGTTACAGCAATCACTGGCGTGTCTTTATTTAACTCCAACTCTTTAATGTGCTTACAAGCGGTCACCCCATCCATTTGTGGCATTTGGATATCCATAAAGATTAAATCGTACTTTTTCTCTGTCGCCAGGTTCACCGCTTGCTGGCCATTGCTACAGGCGGTGACGGTTTCTACTCGTTCGCGGAGCAGTGCAGAGATCAGCTTCAAGTTTGCAGGGTTGTCATCCACTGCTAGTACAGTCAGAGGTAAACGGTCCCCTTCGCTTGGCGTAATTGGAGCGCTTAATACAGGTGGCGATTCTACATGTTCGCTAATCAGGCTTTGTAGCAACTTACGGCGAGACAATGGCTTCGTCAGGCACTGGACGTGATGCTCTGTCATTATTTGGTCCGCAAGCGCCAATTCGGTACTCGGTGTCCCTAGAAGAACACTCGGAGCCATACGTTTCGCTTGTTCTATCCAAGGTGTAATAACTTCCGCATCGTGAGTCTGGTTGGCCGCTAAATTCAACAATACATAATCATATTGTTCTTCGTTGTTTGGTAGCGAAGAGCGGTATGTTACTAAAATACCCTCCTGACTCAGAATCTGTTGGGTTACGGATGCGGCTTGCATGTTTGGTTCAATCAGCAGTAACTGCTTCCCAGTCAGAAGTTCCACTTCAATCAGTTCGCTCATTGGCATCTCGGTTGAGTGCAAGCGCACCGTAAACCAGAAGGTTGAACCTTGGTGTAGACGGCTGGTTAAACTGATTTCGCCGCCCATCTGGCTCACCAGTTTCTGAGTGATGACCAGACCAAGGCCAGTACCGCCGTAACGACGTGAAATACTTGCATCTGCTTGGCTAAAGGCTTGGAACAACTGCGCTTGCTGACGCTCAGAGATACCAATACCGGTATCACGCACCATGAATTGCAGTTCGACGGAGTCTCCTGATTGAGAGCGCATTTCTACGCTAACATCAATGTTGCCTCGCTCGGTAAACTTGATTGAGTTACCGACTAAGTTCGTCAAAATTTGCTGAATACGTAGTGGATCCCCAACTAAACCCGGTGGAATTTTAGGGTCCACTTTTAGGGTGATTTCTAACCCTTTCTCATGTGCACTTGTGGCTTGTAGGTTAATTACCTCTTCTAAACTTTCTCGGAAATCAAAAGGAATGTTTTCCAGCGCCAGCTTACCCGCTTCAAGTTTCGAGAAGTCGAGAATGTCATTGATGATATTCAGCAGGTTGTTCGCCGATTTCTCAATCGTCTGTAGGTAATCCGTTTGGCTGTTAGAAAGCTGCGTTTTAAGCATTTGACGAGTAAAGCCAATCACCCCATTGAGCGGAGTACGCAGCTCGTGCGACATGTTTGCCAAGAACTCTGACTTAACCCTGGCCGCTTCTTGCGCGCGTTTCTTCGCGATATCCAACTCAACGTTCTGAATTTCTAGCTGCTCAAGCGTTTCACGTAAGTCGGACGTGGCTTGGTCTATACTGTGCTGCATCTCCACGTGATATTCTGATAACGATACCGCCATGGCGTTGATGCCATTTTTTAGCTGGTCTAACTCCCCGTGCATTTTGCCTTCGATACGCACATCCAGATGACCGCGGCGAATGCGGTCAACGACATTCTTCATGTGGGTGATAGGTTGGGTCACATCGTGCATTAGACGTGAAGCAAACACACTTGCTAAGCCAAGACCGAGAACCAGAACTAAAAACGCAGAGAAGACTTCTTGATACTGTTGCAGCCTCAAGGAGGAGAGATCTAACTCGACGGCGATGTAACCAATCGCTTTTGTGCCTTGGCTTTCGTTCGACAACTCCGCTAAGTAGTGACCTTCTGACAAAATGGGGACACGCAATATCAGTGAGTTTTCGTAGATTTCCGAATTACCCAGTTGCGGGATCGGTTTATCTTTGGGAAACATCAAGGCTTCAAAATTAGGATGAAAGTTAGAGGTTACAAAGAGCTCATGATGTTCATCAAATACCGCGATACTACGAACCAGTTTGGAGTTTTTACGGTGCGCGTAGCTTATCAAGCGACGTACCGCCTCTCGGCTTTCTGATAGTAGATGAGTTTCACTGGCAATCGCCAGCGGCTCAATAATGCTGTTACCAGTGGTGATAACTTGTTTCTCAAGGTCTTGGTAGCGGTTAAATGAGAAAAAGCCGCTCAGTAATAAACCAATAATGAGAGTGGGAGCGAGAGTTAGTGTAATTACACGTGCTCGTAAGCCATATCTGGTCATGTTATCTAATTACATCGGAGTCTGGATATGGGAAAATAACGCATTATTTCTCAAGCGCACGATAAAGCCTTGAGCAAAGAAGTGACGTCACCGAATAAACGGTAAGCATAATCAAGTCACTCGAATCACACAACGGCTGCAATCAAGAATAGTGAAGCCGAAGAGCAATTACACATAAATCAGGCATAGAGCATGGCACGCATCTTTCAACCGAAAAAGAAAACCCAACTCAATACTCGGCACCAAGCAGTGCAAGTAGAGCGTTTAGATCACCACGGCGCAGGCATTGCTTACCTCAAAAAGAAGCCATTGTTTATTGATGGAGCACTGCCAGGTGAGGAGGTGGTCACTCAATTGGTGGAAGAAAAGAGCAAATACGCTCGCGGTAAGTTGATTAAAATCCTTAAGCCGAGTGAAGCTCGTGTGGAGCCATTTTGCCCACATTATAATGAGTGCGGTGGCTGTGATTTGCAGCATCTAGATTATGACCAACAATTGACGTACAAACAGCAAACGTTGCGTCAGCTAGTGCGAAAATTTTCAGGCAGTGACATTGAACTAGATGCCCCGTTATTGGGATATTCGCAGGCCTACCGTCGCCGTGCGAGAGTGAGCTTGTTTGTTGATAAAAGAACACGTCAGCTACATTTTGGTTTCCGTAAAAAGCAGAGTAAGCAAATTGCGCAAGTGACCGATTGCCCAGTGCTGGCACCGGAACTGAATGTTTTGCTGCCAGAGATTTACTCAGCCCTAAAAGCGTTCAAAAAGCCGGAACAATTGGGTCATGTAGAGCTGGTACTTGGTGATAATGGTCCGTGTATTACGCTGCGCCACTTGAGCGCTCTGACAACGAGTGAAACTCAATCTCTAACGGAGTTGGCAAAACGTCATGGCGCATCGTTGTACTTAATGCCATCGACAGAACAATTAGACCTTATCGAAGGCGATATGCCTTTTTATCAAGAAGTTGGAGTGAAAATCCCTTTTGCACCAAATAACTTTATTCAAGTAAACCAAGGTGTAAACCAACAAATGGTCAAACAAGCGGTTGAGTGGTTAGACCCACAAAAGAGTGACCGAGTGTTAGATTTGTTCTGTGGTTTAGGCAACTTTAGTTTACCAGTTGCGAAATTAGCTAAGTACGTGGTTGGAGTAGAGGGTGTTGCAGAGATGGTAGAAAAAGCCACAAACAATGCATCTTTGAACCAAATCAATAACGCGCAATTTTATCACGCTAACCTTGAGCAAGACTTTGAAGGCCAAGCCTGGGTCGCAGAGCGGTTTGATAAAGTATTATTAGACCCGGCACGCGCGGGAGCGAGTGGGATCATCGATCAAGTTTCTGAGCTTGGCGCACAGCGTGTAGTTTATGTTTCTTGTAATCCTGCTACCCTTGCTAGGGATAGTCAAAGCTTGATAGAGCAAGGCTATAAATTAACTAAATTAGGTATGCTGGATATGTTCCCTCATACCAGTCATCTAGAATCGATGGCATTGTTTGAAAAGTCCTAACTTTAGGACTTTGACCCCTTATTTGTGGTGGGTGGTCATAAAGCCAGCGTGTACGCGCGGTAAAAAGAACTAACCTGGACGGTGTTAGTCAAACCACACGAATATAATAATTAGGATGATGAGATGGTTGCGGTAAGAAGCGCGCATTTAAACCAAGATGAACAGTTTGAACTCGAAAACTGGGTGGCTAGCCTAGGACAAGAGAAAAACACAGCCTCACGCTTAATCGAAGTATATCGAGATTGCCAGACAGTATTAGCTGATAACGAGCAAGCGGAACTGTTGTTGTGGCGTGGACGAGAAATGATCGAAATTTTGATCACCTTGTCTATGGATCAAGCCACTTTAGTGGCTGCTCAACTGTTTCCTTTGGTTTCAAGTGGTGCTTTCAACAGAGAAATTCTGGAAGAGAAATACAGCAAAGAAATCATAAAATTAATCGACGGCGTTGAAGAAATGGCTGCTATTGGCCAACTCAACGTCAACATGGAAGGCAGTGCAGCGTCATCTCAGGTAGATAACGTACGCCGCATGCTGCTTGCCATGGTGGATGACTTCCGCTGCGTAGTTATCAAGCTCGCGGAACGAATTTGTAACCTTATTGAAGTTAAAAAAGCGCCAGATGAAGTTCGACGTGCGGCGGCAAAAGAGTGTGCCAACATCTATGCGCCGCTAGCAAACCGATTAGGCATCGGTCAGCTGAAATGGGAAATTGAAGATTACGCTTTCCGCTACCAACAACCGGAAACTTACAAACAAATTGCCAAACAGCTTTCTGAGCGACGCATCGTTCGTGAACAGTACATCAAAGACTTTGTTGAAGACCTCACGCACGAAATGGAAGTATCGGGCATCAATGCCGAAGTGAGTGGTCGACCTAAGCACATCTACAGCATTTGGCGAAAAATGCAGAAAAAGAGTTTGGCCTTTGATGAGCTGTTTGATGTGCGAGCAGTGCGTATCATCGCAGACAAACTGCAAGATTGTTACGCGGCTTTAGGCGTAGTTCACACCAAATACAAGCACCTACCGAGCGAGTTTGATGACTACGTTGCTAACCCTAAACCAAACGGTTATCAATCGATCCATACAGTAATTCTAGGGCCAGAAGGCAAAACCATCGAGATCCAGATTCGTACCAAGCAAATGCATGAAGAGTCGGAACTGGGGGTTGCAGCGCACTGGAAATATAAAGAAGGGGCAAGCAGCCGAAGCGGTTATGATGAGAAGATCACGTGGCTGCGTAAGCTACTGGATTGGCAAGAAGAAATGTCTGACTCTGGCGAAATGCTCGATGAGCTGCGTAGCCAAGTCTTTGATGACCGTGTTTATGCCTTTACACCACGTGGTGATGTTGTCGATTTGCCAATGGGGGCAACGCCGCTAGATTTTGCCTATCACATTCACTCCGAAGTGGGACACCGTTGTATCGGTGCCAAAGTCGGAGGTCGTATTGTGCCGTTCACGCATAAATTACATATGGGTGACCAAGTCGAGATTATCACTCAGAAAGAACCTAACCCATCACGTGACTGGTTAAACCCATCATTAGGCTTCGTTCATTCTGGTCGTGCGCGTGCCAAAATTAACGCCTGGTTCCGAAAACAAAGCCGTGAGAAGAACCTTGAAGCAGGTCGTGAAATCCTTGAGCATGAGTTAGCCAAAATTGGCGCAACGTTAAAAGATGCAGAGCATTACGCCCTCAAGCGGTTTAACGTCAAAACACCAGATGAATTGTATGTTGGGGTAGGTAGCGGTGATTTGCGCATCAACCAAATCATTAACCATATCAACGCGTTAGTTAACAAGCCAACGGCAGAGGAAGAAGACCAGCAAGCACTGGAAAAACTGCAAGAAGCAGAGCACAAATCACCAGCGCAAAGCCGACCGAAAAAAGACGCCGTCGTTGTAGAAGGTGTCGATAATCTAATGACGCACCTAGCGCGTTGCTGTCAGCCGATTCCAGGTGATGATATCTGTGGTTACATCACGCAAGGTCGCGGCATTTCAGTACACCGTAGTGACTGTGAACAGTTAGAAGAACTGCGCCATCATGCGCCAGAGCGTATCATTGATACTGTCTGGGGCAGCGGCTTTGTGGGGTCATACATCCTCACCGTGCGTGTTGAAGCGATGGAGCGAGGTGGTCTACTCAAAGACATTACGACACTGTTCGCCAACGAAAAGATCAAAGTGACCAGTATGAAGAACCGAGTCGACTACAGACGTCAACTTGCCATCATGGACTTTGACCTAGAAGTCACCAATATTGAGGTGCTTTCGCGGGTTTCGAAGCGTGTGGAACAGATCAAGGATGTCATGACGGTGAAACGCCTCGGCTAAAACTCTCGTCATAGTTATCGTTGTAGCGTTGTTGACTGCACGCACTCGCTCCATCACATGGTGAACCATGCTCAGGAGTCTCGTTTGTTTGTCGCCTAGCTACAACTTCGACTATTTACAGAGTTACACTTGCGTCATATTTGGCTTTTTATCTGCGTTAGCTGCACTTATTCCGACGTGCCGGCTCAGGGGCATCACATAGGCGAGCTATGCTCAGGAGTCGCGAAAACTTGTTGCCTTGTCAAAGTAACAATTACTTAGTGAAAGCTGCTGAGAAAATATAATGTAGAAGGTGAGTGGTTTTGGCTGCTCACCTTTTTCTTTAATAGAAAGGTTTAAAGGAACAAAAAATGAGTCATCCAATTGAACAGTTAGAACAAATCATGGCGAAGCTGCGTGACCCAGAAAACGGTTGCCCTTGGGACTTAAAACAAACCTTTGACACCATCGTTCCGCATACTATAGAAGAAACCTACGAAGTGGTGGACGCGATTCAAAATCGAGATTGGCCCAATCTAAAAGAAGAGCTAGGGGATTTGTTGTTTCAGGTGATTTTTTACAGTCGGCTAGCGAAAGAGCAAGAGCTGTTCGACTTTTCGGATGTCGTCGAAACCGTGAACGAAAAACTGACTCGTCGCCACCCGCATGTTTTTTCAGATGTTGAGTTTGAATCTGACGAGGAAATTAACGCGAACTGGGAAGCGGAAAAAGCAAAAGAAAAAGCCCTAGTAGGCAAAGCGGAAGAAAGTATCCTAGACTCAATACCAAACTCTTTACCGGCACTTTCTCGTGCTACAAAAATTCAGAAAAAATGTGCAAAATTTGGGTTTGATTGGGATTCACTTGGCCCGGTTGTCGATAAAGTACGAGAAGAAATTGACGAAGTCATGGAAGAGGCACTGCAAGTTCAGCCCGATGAAGAGAAAGTTGAGTTGGAGCTCGGTGATTTGCTATTTGCGACTGTCAATTTGGCTCGCCACCTTGATAAAAACCCAGAAGTCGCGCTAGGAAAAGCAAACGTAAAGTTTGCGCGACGTTTTAAACAAGTTGAAGGCAAGGTCCAGCAGTCAGGCAAAGTACTTACAGATTGTTCTTTATCAGAACTTGACCATTTTTGGGATGAAGTAAAACAAGAAGAATCGAGGCAGAGGTAAACTGGCAGAATACATAATATAAGGTCAGCTTGTTTGGTTACACGAAAACGGACTTTGGTTTGTCTTTGCTCACTTTGATTTGAAGCAAAAAATAAAAAATTACGGTGTGATAGATTTCACGTTGTGGCGGTAAGGAGCTTCTGGTATATTTATCTCCCGTCCAGAAGCACTCCATTTCCCTCATTCAACCAATTTCAGGTTAAACATGACGACAAATTACATTTTTGTTACTGGCGGGGTTGTATCCTCTCTAGGTAAAGGTATTGCAGCAGCATCTCTTGCGGCTATTCTAGAAGCTCGTGGTCTTAAAGTGACTATGATGAAGCTTGACCCTTACATCAACGTTGACCCGGGCACAATGAGCCCTACTCAGCACGGTGAAGTGTTCGTTACAGAAGATGGCGCAGAGACTGACCTTGACCTTGGTCACTACGAGCGTTTCATCCGTACCAAGATG
Organism: Vibrio sp. 1727; assembly: GCF_033344415.1. Lineage (NCBI taxonomy): Bacteria > Pseudomonadati > Pseudomonadota > Gammaproteobacteria > Vibrionales > Vibrionaceae > Vibrio > Vibrio sp. 1727. The sequence continues at coordinate 134,639 of NZ_JAWPOT010000005.1, read as the reverse complement.
ACCAAGCGTAACAACTTCACTGCAGGTCGTGTTTATGCCGACGTACTTCGTAAAGAACGTCGTGGTGACTACCTAGGCGCAACTATTCAAGTTATCCCTCATATCACTAACGCAATCAAAGATCGCGTTATTGCAGGTTCTGAAGGCCATGATGTGGCTATCGTTGAAGTTGGCGGTACTGTTGGTGATATCGAATCGCTACCATTTATGGAAGCGATTCGTCAGCTAGCTGTTGAGCTAGGCCGTGAGCGCGCAATGTTCATGCACCTAACACTTGTTCCTTACCTAGCGGCAGCGGGCGAAGTGAAAACTAAGCCGACGCAACACTCTGTAAAAGAACTTCTATCTATCGGTATTCAGCCAGATATCCTAGTTTGCCGTAGCGATCGCGTTATTCCTGCGAATGAGCGTAAAAAAATCGCACTGTTCTGTAATGTTCCAGAAAAAGCAGTAATTTCAATGAAGGATGTAGACTCTATCTACAAGATCCCTCAGTTGATTAAATCTCAAGGTCTAGATGACCTTGTGTGTGCTCGCTTTGGTATTACTGCTCCGGAAGCAGACCTTTCTGAATGGGAACAGGTTATCTACGAAGAAGCAAATCCTACTGGTGAAGTAACCATCGGTATGGTTGGTAAATACATTGAATTACCAGATGCATACAAATCTGTGAACGAAGCGCTTAAACACGCTGGCTTGAAAAACCGTCTAAGCGTCACAATTAAGTATGTAGACTCACAAGATATCGAAACAAAAGGCGTTGAACTTCTAGAAGGTTTGGACGCGATCCTAGTACCAGGTGGCTTCGGCGATCGTGGTATTGAAGGTAAGATCCGTGCGGCTCAATATGCACGTGAAAATAACGTGCCTTACCTAGGTATTTGTTTGGGTATGCAAGTTGCACTAATCGAATACGCGCGTAACGTTGCGGGTATGGAAGGTGCACATTCAACAGAATTTAACAAAGAGACGAAGTACCCTGTGGTAGGTTTGATCACAGAGTGGGTAGACGAATCAGGTAGCGTAGAAGAGCGTACTGAAAAGTCTGACCTAGGCGGTACGATGCGTCTTGGTTCACAGCTGTGTCACCTAGAGAAAGGGACTAAAGCTCGTGAACTGTACGGTAGCGCGACGATCCATGAACGTCACCGTCACCGTTACGAAGTGAATAACGTGCTTCGTCCGCAAATCGAAAAAGCAGGCCTAAAAGTATCAGGTCTATCTGCGGACAAGAAGTTAGTGGAAATGATTGAGAACCCAGCTCACCCATGGTTTGTAGCGGCTCAGTTCCACCCAGAATTCACCTCGACTCCTCGCGATGGACATCCATTGTTTGCAGGTTTTGTTAAGGCTGCGGGCCAAAACGCACGCGGCGAATTCGAGAAGTAAAAGGATACGGGCGGCGGCGAAGGTTGTGCTGCTGCCCTTTAAGATTGACATTTATATTTGAAACGAGAGGAAACATTAATGTCTAAGATCGTTAAAGTTCTAGGTCGTGAAATCATCGACTCACGTGGTAACCCAACTGTTGAAGCTGAAGTACACCTAGAAGGCGGTTTCGTAGGTATGGCAGCAGCTCCATCTGGCGCATCTACTGGTTCTCGCGAAGCTCTTGAGCTACGTGACGGTGACAAAGCACGTTTCCTAGGTAAAGGTGTTCTTAAAGCTGTTGAAGCTGTAAACGGCGCAATCGCTGAAGCTCTAGTTGGCAAAGACGCTAAAGACCAAGCTGCAATCGACGCAGTAATGATCGAACTAGACGGCACTGAAAACAAATCTAAGTTCGGTGCGAACGCTATCCTAGCTGTTTCTCTAGCAAACGCTAAAGCTGCAGCAGCAGCTAAAGGCATGCCTCTATACGAGCACATCGCTGAGCTAAACGGCACAGCTGGTCAGTTCTCTATGCCTCTACCAATGATGAACATCATCAACGGTGGTGAGCACGCAGACAACAACGTTGACATCCAAGAGTTCATGATCCAACCAGTTGGTGCTAAGACTCTTAAAGAAGGTCTACGTATCGGTGCTGAAGTATTCCACAACCTAGCTAAAGTTCTTAAGTCTAAAGGCTACAGCACTGCAGTTGGTGATGAAGGTGGTTTCGCTCCTAACCTTAAGTCTAACGCTGAAGCTCTAGAAGTTATCGCAGAAGCTGTTGCAGCTGCTGGTTACGAACTAGGTAAAGACGTTACTCTAGCTATGGACTGTGCTGCATCTGAGTTCTTCGACAAAGAAGCTGGCATCTACAACATGAAAGGCGAAGGTAAAACTTTCACTTCTGAAGAGTTCAACCACTACCTAGCTGAGCTAGCTAACCAATTCCCAATCGTTTCTATCGAAGACGGTCTAGACGAGTCTGATTGGGCTGGCTTCAAGCACCAAACTGAACTACTAGGTGACAAGCTTCAACTAGTAGGTGACGACCTATTCGTTACTAACACTAAGATCCTTGCTGAAGGTATCGAGAAAGGCGTAGCTAACTCTATCCTTATCAAGTTCAACCAAATCGGTTCTCTAACTGAGACTCTAGCTGCAATCAAGATGGCTAAAGACGCAGGTTACACAGCAGTAATCTCTCACCGTTCTGGCGAAACTGAAGATGCAACTATCGCTGACCTAGCGGTAGGTACAGCTGCAGGTCAAATCAAAACTGGTTCTATGAGCCGTTCTGACCGTGTTGCTAAGTACAACCAACTAATCCGTATCGAGGAAGCTCTAGGTGAGCGCGCTCCTTTCAACGGTCTTAAAGAAGTTAAAGGTCAAGCTTAATTCTTAATTGAATTAACCGCTTAACTTAAAGCTTTTGAAAACGCCTCGCACTTGCGGGGTGTTTTTGTATCTGACATATGAGAACGGGCTTCGCCCTTCGAGAACGCCTCGCTTAGATAGATGGGAGCTAACTTTGCTTTTTGATGTCTTTTGCTCACGTTCATTTGTCATTCGATAGACCGAGGATGGAGAGGGTAGGGAAGTCTCTTTGTTTCATTTTGCTGCTTTTTTCCTGTAAGGAGCGTGTGAGTCTCTTTTTCTACCCTAGAGCCAACCACGCATTTATGCTATATATGTCACCTTATCTAATCCCTTCCGGTACAGAATGTTAGCAACGATATGCGAATCTTTGTTATAGCCCTTACGTTACTGTTTGGCTGGCTTCAATATACCCTCTGGTTTGGCAAAAACGGGGTGTCTGACTACTACACAGTAGAAGATGAAATTGAAGTGCAGCAGCAAGTAAACAGCAAGCTGCAAGCTCGTAATAACGAGATGTTCGCTGAGATTGATGACTTACGACAAGGCCTTGATGCGATCGAAGAACGTGCGCGTCACGAACTTGGTTTGGTCAAAGATGGCGAAACCTTCTACCGAATCGTAGGTGAGGATGAACAATAAGATGTTGGATACTTCACCATCTCATATTGCTATCGTGCCAGCTGCTGGTGTTGGTAGTCGAATGAAGGCAGACCGTCCAAAGCAGTACCTGTTGATCGACGGCAAAGCGGTATTGGAACATACCGTGGAAAAACTGCTTTCTCACCCAAAAATTTCTAAGGTTGTCGTGGCTATTACCGACGGTGACCCATACTACCCTGAACTGTCCATTGCCCAGCACCCAGACGTGATTCGTGTGGCTGGTGGTAAAGAAAGGGCAGACTCTGTGCTTTCAGGGCTAAACTATGTAAGTACACATCTTGAGAGCGAGTGGGTTTTAGTTCACGACGCAGCAAGACCATGTGTTCTCACATCCGATATTGACCATTTGATCGACGTTTGTAGCGCACACCCAACAGGTGGCATCCTTGCCTCTCCAGTGAGAGACACAATGAAGCGAGCAAACGCAGCACAAGATATTGATCATACGGTAGATAGAGAAGCATTGTGGCATGCACTAACCCCACAAATGTTTAAAACTCAGCAGCTTACTCAAGCACTGGCTGACGCATTAGAACAAGGTGCAACCATCACTGATGAAGCCTCGGCTTTGGAATGGTTAGGCGAAAAGCCGGCACTTGTTCAAGGGAATGCGAATAATATAAAAATTACTCAGCCAGAAGATCTTGCGTTAGCCGAGTTTTATCTAAGCCGTGAGCGCGGCGAATAAAGAAAGGATAGAAAATGATTCGAATTGGTCATGGTTTCGACGTACATAAATTCGGCGGTGAAGGTCCGGTAATCATCGGTGGTGTAGCGATTCCTTACGAACAAGGTTTGATTGCTCATTCTGATGGTGATGTCGCACTGCATGCGTTGAGTGATGCTTTGTTAGGAGCGATCGCAGCGGGTGACATTGGTCGCCACTTCCCTGATACCGACGATAAATGGAAAGGCGCGGATAGCCGTGAATTATTGAAAGACGTATACCGTCGAGTCAAAGAACAAGGCTACCGACTTGGTAATGCTGACATCACTATCATTGCACAAGCGCCTAAGATGGCTCCGTACATTGAAGCTATGTGCGCAGCGATTGCCGAAGACTTGGAAACCGACATTAACAACATTAACGTAAAAGCGACGACGACAGAACGTCTTGGTTTTACTGGACGCAAAGAAGGCATTGCAACGGAAGCAGTTGTACTTCTGTTTAAGCAATAACTAGCAATTTGCTCCTCTAAGCTGTGATATCAGCGGAAACACATCATGTCAGACATTTTATCTTCATTGGCTTACCTAACAGGTAAGCCAGTTGCATCTGCAAAAATCAAAGCGCAACCAGATCACTTTCAGGTTCGCGAAGATTTAGGTTTTGCCTTTACGGGTGAAGGCGAGCACTTAATGGTTCGTATCCGTAAAACCGGTGAGAACACCAGCTTTGTTGCTAACGAGTTAGCTAAAGCCTGTGGTGTTAAGTCGAAAGACGTCAGCTGGGCAGGTCTTAAAGACCGTCATGCTGTGACTGAACAGTGGCTAAGCGTGCATTTACCAAAAGGTGAAACACCAGACTTTTCAGCGTTTTTGGCTCAATACCCAAGTATCGAAATCCTTGCAACAGATCGTCACAATAAAAAACTGCGTCCTGGTGACCTAGTAGGGAACGAGTTCGTGGTTACTTTGTCTGAAGTGACAGATATAGCGGATGTAGAGCAACGTCTTGAAAAAGTGAAACAAGTTGGCGTGCCAAACTACTTTGGTAGTCAGCGTTTTGGTAACGATGGCAACAACCTTGAAGAAGCACGTCGATGGGGACGCGAAAACGTTCGTACCCGCAATCAAAACAAGCGAAGCATGTATTTATCAGCGGCTCGTTCGTGGATTTTCAACCGCATCGTTTCAGCTCGTCTAGAGAATTGTGTGTTTGATAAGTTCATTGATGGTGACATTGCACAGACGAATTCTGGCACTCAGTTGATTGATGCAAACAACATCACTGATTTGCAAGTGCAATTTGCACAAGGTGAAGCGGCAATTACCGCTGCGCTTGCTGGCGATAATGCACTGCCTACTCAAGCCGAGGCTCTGGCATTAGAGCAACCGTTTTTAGACGAAGAGCCTGACCTCATGGCGCTGATTCGTGGTAATCGCATGCGCCACGATCGTCGCGATATTGCGCTGAAGCCAAAAGATTTAGCTTGGACGGTTGAAGGTAACAACATTACGCTGACTTTCTCACTGGATGCGGGATCTTTTGCGACCTCTATTGTTCGTGAGTTAGTTAATGAGGTTGAAGTAGAAAGAGAATACTAATGGAACAGGATTCACGAAACCCGAAGCCCTTAAGAGTCTTAATCAGCAATGATGATGGTGTTCATGCTCAAGGGATTCATGCCCTCGCTGATGAGTTGAGAGATATCGCTGAAGTGACCATTGTCGCACCTGATCGAAATCGTTCAGGTGCTTCGAATTCACTCACATTAGAACAACCATTACGCGTGACTGAAATTGCCCCAAATATCTACTCAGTGCAAGGCACGCCCACGGATTGTGTGCATTTCGCGCTGAATGAGCTAATGAAAGATGATTTGCCTGATCTTGTTCTGTCAGGAATCAACCATGGCGCTAATTTGGGTGATGATGTTCTTTATTCTGGAACAGTAGCAGCAGCCATGGAAGGTCATTTCCTTGGCGTTCAGTCGGTGGCTTTTTCTCTAGTGGGTAAGCGACATTTCGAATCCGCCGCTAAAATTGCACGTCAAATTGTACAACAGCATTTAGCGTCGCCGATTCCAACGAATCGTCTACTGAACGTAAACGTGCCTGACTTACCATCAGAGAATTTAGGTGAAATTGAAGTTACGCGTTTAGGTGCACGTCATCACGCAGAGAATATGATCAAGCAGAAAGATCCGAGAGGCCATGACATTTATTGGTTAGGGCCACCAGGAAAGGAGCAAGATGCAGGAGAGGGCACGGACTTTTATGCAATTGAGCATGGCCGAGTTTCAATGACGCCTCTGCAAGTTGATCTCACCGCTCACGAGTCGCTGCGTGCTATGGATAGTTGGTTAAAGGAAGAGAAGTAATGAGTAACCCACATGCTGACAGGTTGATAGCGTTTCTTATCTCCAGTGGCATCAAAGACCAAAGAGTTCTGGATGCTATCCAACGCTTGCCACGAGAAAGCTTTGTTTCTCAAGCGATGATGCACCAAGCCTATGATAACAATGCGTTACCAATTGGTCAGGGACAAACTATTTCTCAGCCTTATATCGTTGCGCGTATGACCGAGTTGCTTGAGCTAGAGCCGGCGAGTCGTGTTCTGGAAATCGGAACGGGATCGGGTTATCAAACCGCGGTACTGGCGCAAATTGTTGATCATGTATACTCCGTTGAGCGAATTAAATCGTTGCAATGGGAAGCAAAGCGTCGCCTGAAGCAATTGGATATTTACAATGTTTCAACTAAGCATGCTGATGGGTGGCAGGGCTGGGAAGCGCGAGGTCCTTTCGATGCTATCATTGTTACCGCTGCCGCTGAAGTGATTCCCCAAGCTCTTCTCTCACAATTAAGAGATGGCGGCAAAATGGTCATTCCTGTTGGAGATACGGAGCAACAGTTATTAAAAATAGAGCGTAAGGGAGACGAATATCTCTCTACCGTTGTAGAAATGGTTCGGTTCGTACCTCTGGTTGCGGGTGATTTAGCTTAAGGGTTAGGGATAGGTGAATAAGTTACTACGTCATATTGGTATTAGCTTTGTGTTTGCTGCAGGACTAGTTGGTTGTGCAGCGCATTCCCCTGCACCTGTCTCTAGCCTAAAAAAAGACTATTCAAGCCTTGAAAGAGGGAGTTACAGAGGGAGTTATTATGAGGTAAAAAAAGGCGATACGCTTTACTTCATAGCTTATGTCACAGATAAAGATGTAAATGATCTTGTTCGTTACAATGAGTTAACTCAGCCTTACACTATCTACCCAGGACAGAGGCTAAAACTTTGGGCTCCGAAATATGTCGCCCCTAAATATGGTCAAAAAGTTGAACCCGTTGTAGCTCCTGTTGTTACGACACCCCCAGCTCCAGTGACGAAAACATCAACAGCCTCTAAACCTAAACCTTCGAGTAAAAACTCTAGTCAAAAACCTACAGAGACTAAGCCTAAAGTCGTACAAAAACAGCCTCCAAAGAAGGTTGAACAATCGAAAACAAAGGAGTATGTTGGTTCAAAAGATAACCAAAAAGTGAAGCAAAAAGCGCCAACTACCACAGAAAAGAGTGATAAAGTCTCAAAGTGGTTGTGGCCAACAAAAGGGAGAGTAATCAAGAACTTTTCGGCGGGAGAACAGGGAAATAAAGGTATCGACATCGCAGGACAGCGTGGTCAACCTATCGTTTCAACCGCAGCCGGCACAGTCGTTTATTCAGGCAATGCGCTACGAGGTTATGGCAACTTAATTATAGTAAAGCATAACGACAATTATTTAAGCGCATACGCACATAATGACAAACTGCTGGTCACAGAAGGACAAAGCGTAAAAAGCGGACAAAAAATCGCCACCATGGGTAGTTCAGGTGCAAAGTCGGTCAAACTACACTTTGAAATTCGCTATCAAGGTAAATCAGTGAATCCAAAACGCTATTTGCCTTAAAACTTTGAAAAACAACTTGCGACATCATTTAGCGACATATTGAGTTGTCATGTCTTGCTAACTCGCCAGGGGGAGGCGTTATGAGTATCAGCAACACAGTAACCAAAGTTGAAGAGTTTGCATTTGATAATGCGTCAGTGAAGACCATTGATAACGAACTCGAAAGATCATCATCCACAGAAAGCAAAGCGACTGCGCGTGAAGAATTTGACGCGAGCAGTAAAAGCTTAGATGCAACTCAGTTGTATTTGGGCGAAATTGGCTTCTCACCTTTACTTACTGCCGAAGAAGAAGTGCTTTACGCAAGACGCGCCCTACGTGGCGACGAAGCGGCACGCAAACGTATGATCGAAAGTAACCTACGTTTGGTTGTTAAGATTTCTCGTCGATACAGTAACCGTGGTCTAGCACTACTTGATCTGATTGAAGAAGGTAACCTCGGCTTGATCCGAGCGGTCGAAAAATTCGACCCAGAACGTGGTTTCCGTTTCTCTACTTACGCAACGTGGTGGATCCGACAAACGATAGAGCGAGCGTTGATGAACCAAACTCGCACGATCCGTCTACCTATCCATGTAGTGAAAGAGCTGAACATTTATCTGCGTACTGCGCGTGAACTTTCTCAAAAGCTCGATCACGAACCGACCGCAGAAGAAATTGCTGCTCAATTAGATATTCCAGTCGAAGACGTAAGCAAAATGTTACGCCTTAATGAGCGTATTAGCTCTGTCGACACGCCAATCGGTGGTGACGGTGAGAAAGCGCTGCTGGATATTATTCCTGATGCAAACAACTCTGATCCAGAAGTTTCGACTCAAGATGACGACATCAAATCATCGTTGATTCATTGGTTAGAAGAGTTGAATCCGAAACAGAAAGAAGTGCTTGCACGTCGCTTCGGCCTACTAGGCTACGAGCCTTCGACGCTGGAAGAAGTTGGTCGAGAGATTGGTCTGACACGTGAGCGAGTACGTCAAATACAAGTGGAAGGTTTACGTCGTCTTCGTGAAGTCCTAATCAAACAAGGTTTGAATATGGAAAACTTGTTTAACGTAGAAGACGATTAAATAATCCGTATTTCACTAGATACACAAAAGGCTATGGTTCCCCATAGCCTTCTTTCTTTTTTTCTCGTTGGTGTGAGTCTGTTTACAGCATCTTCTTCAAGCGATACAGCTCTTCAAGAGCTTGGCGTGGCGTTAAGTCGTCAGGATCAATACCTGACAGAGCTTGTTCGACCTCGCTAGGCTCTGGAATCAGGCTCAACTGGTTAGCCACATCTACTGCACTTGGACGTGGTGTGTCACTGTTTTGCCCCAGTTGCTCTAGCTGAGATAGCTTGTTACGCGCATTTTTGATGACCATTTTTGGTACGCCTGCTAAGCCCGCAACAGCCAGGCCGTAAGACTTACTTGCCGCACCTTCTTGAACTGCGTGCATAAAGGCAATGCTGTCTCCATGTTCTACGGCATCCAAGTGAACGTTCGCTAAGTTTGGCAGTTGGCTTGGTAACTCTGTTAATTCGAAGTAGTGGGTTGCAAATAGGGTCATCGCACCAATTTGTGTTGCGAGCCATTCCGCACTTGCCCAAGCTAAAGACAGACCGTCGTAAGTACTAGTACCACGTCCGATTTCATCCATTAGCACCAAACTATTCTTAGTTGCGTTGTGAAGAATATTGGCTGTTTCGGTCATTTCTACCATGAAGGTCGAGCGGCCAGATGCAAGATCATCTGACGCACCAATACGAGTAAATATACGATCTAAAGAACCAATCTGTGCGGATTCTGCCGGTACATAAGAGCCGATATGTGCCATCAATGCAATCAGCGCAGTTTGACGCATGTAGGTTGATTTACCACCCATGTTTGGACCGGTGATGATCAACATCTTACGGGCTGGGTTAAGCTCAATTGGGTTCGCGATGAACGGCTCTGTTGTTACTTGTTCTACGACTGGATGACGACCAGCTTGAATGTGAATTCCTGCGTCTTTCACAAGCGTTGGACGGCAGTAATCTAACGAATCTGCACGCTCTGATAGGTTTTGTAATACATCCAGTTGAGACAGGGCAGAAGCTAGGTTTTGCAGCTTCTCAAGGTTTGGCATCAATAGATCAAACAGTTCTTCCCACAACTGTTTCTCAAGTGCTAACGCTTTAGATTTCGAGTTAAGTACTTTGTCTTCGTGTTCCTTAAGCTCTGGGATGATGTAGCGTTCAGCGTTTTTGAGTGTTTGGCGACGTACATAATGCGGTGGAACCAAATGGCTCTGGCCACGGCTTACTTGGATAAAGAAGCCATGAACGTTGTTGTAGCCTACTTTAAGCGTATCGATACCGTGTCGTTCACGCTCATCTCGCTCAAGCTGCTCAAGATATTCTGTTGCACCATCTGCCAATTTTCGCCATTCATCGAGCTCCGCATTGTAGCCTTCAGCGATGACGCCACCATCACGAATAACAACCGGCGGATTTTCTTTAATCGCGCGCTCTAACAGGTCACATACTTCGTCAATCGGAGCTGCATACTTCGCCAATTTCGTTAGGTACGGATGGGTCAAAGAAGCGGTGACAGATTCTAGCTCTGGTAGCTGTTGCATGGCATTGCGAAGTCTAGCCATATCGCGAGGGCGAGCAGAGCGTAATGCAAGGCGCGCTAAGATACGTTCAATATCACCAATTTGCTTTAACGTTGGTTGAAGATCGGCAAACAGAGCTTGTTCTTTAATCTCACCAATCGCATCAAGACGATTGTTTAACGTTTCAATGCAACGCATAGGCTGATGCAACCAACGCTTCAGCATTCGGCTGCCCATCGGAGTAGCACAATGGTCGAGTACTGCAGCGAGCGTGTTATCGGTTCCGCCTGCTAGATTTTGAGTAATTTCCAGATTACGTCGGGTAGCAGCATCAAGGATGACGGATTGATCCTGATGATCAAACGTTAAAGAGCGAATATGAGGTAAAGCCGTACGTTGAGTATCTTTTACGTACTGGATCAAACAACCAGCAGCACATAACCCTAAGGACGCATGTTCTACACCAAAACCAACCAGATCTTTTGTGCCAAATTGTTGATTGAGTTGTTGCTTAGCCGTATCAAGCTCAAACTCCCAGACTGGGCGACGACGGTTACCATTGCGGCTCGCCATTAAATGTACAGGTTCAAAATCTTCTGGGAACAGTAGCTCACGTGGTGCAGTGCGTTGAAGCTCGGCTGTCATCGCTTCTTCAGTTTCTGGTTCTGTCAGTTGGAAGCGACCAGAGGTGACATCCAGCGTCGCATAACCGAACTTACCGTTGTGATGGTAAATTGCTGCGATTAAGTTATCGACACGCTCAGAAAGCAGCGCTTCATCCGTCACAGTACCTGGTGTCACGATACGCACAACTTTACGTTCTACCGGTCCCTTGCTGGTGGCCGGATCGCCAATCTGTTCACAGATCGCCACAGACTCACCAAGCTGAACAAGTTTTGCCAGGTAGCCCTCTACGGCGTGAAATGGCACACCCGCCATTGGGATAGGTTCACCTGCAGACGCACCACGTTTGGTCAATGAAATATCAAGAAGCTGAGAAGCTCGCTTGGCATCATCGTAAAAGAGTTCGTAGAAATCGCCCATGCGGTAGAACAGCAAAATCTCTGGGTTCTCAGCCTTTAGCTTGAGGTATTGCTGCATCATCGGAGTGTGTTTTTGTTCAGCTTTCACAGGTAAGTTCTTTTGTTTATTTCCGTAGCGGCTTAGGATACGTGAATCCCTATCAAGTAAAAAGAGACAAAGGGCATTTTGGCTATGGAAAAAACAACAAAATTGAGTGCCGATTTAGGCGCATTATTGGCTAAACACGGGCATCTTTTAACGACCGCAGAATCATGCACAGGTGGTGGTGTTGCAACCGCCATTACTGACATTGCTGGTAGTTCAGCGTGGCTTGACCGTGCGTTTGTCACCTACAGTAATGAAGCGAAAATGGAGATGCTTGGTGTGCAAGCTTCAACGTTAGAAGCGCATGGTGCAGTGAGTGAGCCAGTTGTGATTGAAATGGTACAGGGTGCAATTAAAAACTCCAATGCGACCATCGGTGTGTCCATCAGTGGTATTGCAGGGCCGGGTGGTGGCAGTGAAGAGAAACCAGTCGGCATGGTCTGCTTTGCTTTTGCTGATAATCAAAGTTGGCAGCAAGTCGAAACCATGCATTTTACTGGTGACCGTGCAGAAGTTCGCAAAAAAGCGGTCGAGCATGCGCTGACTCAATTGTATCAACATCTACTCTAGAATTTCTTAAATTGTTTTAGCCCAGCATTGATAAGGGCTAGAGCAAATCACGACTTTAGGTCAGCCAAATTTTTTTCATACAGGTATGGACACTGTATGAATCAACAGTATAATAACTTTCATTGCTGAGCAGTTCTTCTGCTTAAGAAAAATGAATTACTATTCGTCGCCCAAAGAAGATGAATAAATCGGAGAAAGTAATGGACGAGAACAAACAGAAAGCGCTCGCCGCTGCGCTAGGTCAAATTGAAAAGCAATTCGGTAAAGGCTCTATCATGCGCCTTGGTGATAACCGCGCAATGGACGTAGAAACCATCTCAACGGGTTCTCTTTCTCTTGATATCGCTTTGGGTGCTGGTGGTCTACCAATGGGTCGTATCGTAGAAATCTACGGCCCAGAATCTTCAGGTAAAACAACATTAACGCTTGAGCTTATTGCTGCTGCGCAACGTGAAGGCAAAACTTGTGCGTTTATCGATGCAGAGCACGCTCTAGATCCTGTATACGCGAAGAAACTTGGCGTAGATATCGATGCATTGCTAGTTTCTCAGCCAGACACAGGTGAGCAAGCGCTAGAGATCTGTGACGCACTTGCACGTTCTGGTGCTATCGATGTTATGGTTGTCGACTCTGTTGCAGCGCTAACACCGAAAGCAGAAATCGAAGGCGAAATGGGCGATAGCCACATGGGTCTGCAAGCACGTATGCTTTCTCAAGCAATGCGTAAGCTAACGGGTAACCTAAAGCAGTCTAACTGTATGTGTATCTTCATCAACCAAATCCGTATGAAGATTGGTGTGATGTTTGGTAACCCAGAAACAACAACAGGTGGTAACGCACTTAAGTTCTACGCTTCTGTTCGTCTAGATATCCGTCGTACTGGCGCAATCAAAGAAGGTGACGAAGTCGTAGGTAACGAAACGCGCATCAAAGTTGTTAAGAATAAGATTGCAGCACCATTTAAAGAAGCAAACACACAAATCATGTACGGCCAAGGCTTTAACCGCGAAGGTGAACTTGTCGATCTAGGTGTGAAGCACAAGTTAGTTGAAAAAGCCGGTGCTTGGTATAGCTACAATGGCGATAAGATTGGTCAAGGTAAAGCGAATGCGTGTAACTACCTGCGTGAGCATCCTGAAGTGGCTAAAACTATCGATACAAAACTGCGTGAAATGTTGCTAGCGCCAGCACTTGCGGAAGCGCCTGAAGCTGGTGAAGCGCCAGAGCAAGCTGAAGAGTTTTAATCTCTCATAGATTAATAAATGACAAAGCCCTGCAATGCGGGGCTTTGTTGTATCTATTGAAATCAAAAATCGAATTATCACAAAGGCCATTGAGAGCCTGTACAGCAAAAATACTTTTAGGATCATCATGTACCAAAAACGCCAGGCGCCAACATTATCGAGCAAAGAGGCTGCTATCCAATTGCTTAGCCGTCGCGATCATGGTCAGTATGAGCTTTACCAAAAATTATCGATGAAGGGCTATGAAGAATCAGACATCGACATCGCAATTAATTTTTGCCTAGACCATAACTATTTAGATGATTTACGTTACGCGAAGAGTCAAATTAGACAGCATGTATACAAAGGACATGGAGAGCGTCGAATTCGTCAAGAGTTAAACCAGAAGCGTGTTGCGGAGTCGGTGATTGAGCAAGCTATGGCTGAAGAGCCGCAAGATTGGTTTGAACTGGCTAAACAGGCGGCAGAAAAGAAATTCAAAGGTATTAAAGCCAAAGACCAAAAAGAGTACGCAAAACAAGTTCGTTTTCTGCAATATCGTGGCTACAGTTTTGACCAAATCAGCTACGCGCTGAGCTTTGAGGACGAAGATTAACGGTCAGTCGTCCGCACTGATTTTTGTTTTGCTTCAAATTTTTTCTCCTACTCCCTCTTTTCCTCAAGAAAACTAGTCTCAGCTGTTTGCATGATCTACAATACGGCAAAATTCTAACTCGACTATTTTCAGGAAGAGCTGCATGTACATGAGCACTGATGAGGTTCGTAACGCGTTCCTCAAGTTCTTTGAGAGCAAAGGACACCAAATCGTAGAAAGTTCATCGTTAGTTCCACATAACGACCCAACCCTGCTGTTCACAAACGCAGGTATGAACCAATTTAAAGATTGTTTCTTAGGCTTAGAAAAACGAGCCTACACTCGAGCGACTACGGCTCAGCGTTGCGTACGTGCTGGTGGCAAACATAACGACCTAGAAAATGTTGGCTTTACTGCTCGTCACCACACATTCTTTGAAATGTTAGGCAACTTCAGCTTTGGCGATTACTTCAAAGAAGATGCGATCTCCTTTGCTTGGGAATTCCTAACCGAAGTTCTTAAACTGCCAGCGGATCGTTTATTGGTAACTGTTTACGAAACCGATGACGAAGCGTTTGACATCTGGAACAAGAAAGTTGGCGTACCCGCTGATCGTATTGTTCGCATTGGTGATAAAGAAGGCGGCAAGCCGTACGAGTCTGATAACTTCTGGCAAATGGGCGACACTGGCCCTTGTGGTCCATGTACTGAAATCTTCTACGATCACGGTGAGCACATCTGGGGTGGACGTCCTGGCACGCCTGAAGAAGATGGTGACCGTTTCATCGAGATCTGGAACAACGTATTCATGCAGTTCAACCGTCACGCAGACGGGACTATGGAACCGCTACCAAAACCATCGGTAGATACTGGTATGGGTATCGAGCGTATCTCTGCAATCATGCAGGGCGTTCACTCAAACTACGAAATCGATGTATTCCAAGCTCTTATCAAAGCAGCAGCAGAAGTGATCGGTTACGAAGACCTATCAAACCAATCACTACGCGTTATCGCTGACCACATACGTTCATGTTCATTCCTGATCGTGGATGGCGTTATGCCTTCAAACGAAGGTCGAGGTTACGTATTACGCCGTATCATCCGTCGTGCAGTTCGTCACGGTAACAAGCTGGGCGCACAAGGTGCATTCTTCCACAAGTTGGTTGGCGTTCTAGCTGACATCATGGGTACGGCTGGTGAAGAGCTGAAGCGTCAACAAGCTGTGGTTGAAAAAGTACTGCGTATCGAAGAAGAAAACTTTGGTCGTACACTTGAGCGCGGTATGGCGATTCTAAACGAAGCATTAGATAACCTAGACGGTAAAGTACTGGACGGCGAAACCGTATTTAAACTTTACGACACTTACGGCTTCCCAGCTGACTTAACTAACGACGTAGCACGTGAGCGTGAGTTCGCAATCGACGAAGAAGGTTTTGAGAAAGCGATGGAAGAGCAGCGTCAACGTGCGCGTGAAGCGGGTAACTTTGGTACTGACTACAACGCAGCAATCAAAGTTGATACGCAAACAGAATTCTGTGGTTACACAGGTACTAAAGGCTCTAGTTCTGTAGCAGCGATGTTCGTTGAAGGCAACGAAGTAGATTCTCTATCTGCGGGCGACAAAGCAATCATCGTACTTGGTGAAACACCATTCTACGCAGAGTCAGGCGGTCAGTGTGGTGACGCTGGTGAAATCCGTACTGAGTCTGGTGTATTCCGCGTTGAGGACACTCAAAAACTAGGTAACGCAATCGCGCACCACGGTGTAATGGCAGAAGGCGTTCTAGCGAAAGGTGATGAAGTAGCAACTATCGTTGACGCAGAGCGTCGCGCAGCTATCTCTCTAAACCATTCAGCAACGCACTTGCTACACGCAGCACTACGCCAAGTTTTAGGTGAGCACGTAACGCAGAAAGGCTCATTAGTGAAGGCAGACAACCTACGTTTCGACTTCTCACACCTAGAAGCCGTAACTGCAGCAGAACTGAAAGAAGTTGAGCGCCTAGTTAACGCGCAAATTCGTCGCAACCACACGATTGAAACCAACGTGATGGACATTGAGTCTGCTAAGAAGAAAGGCGCAATGGCACTGTTTGGTGAGAAGTACGATGACGAAGTACGCGTACTGTCTATGGGTGATTTCTCGACAGAGCTTTGCGGTGGTATTCACGCATCAAGCACAGGTGATATTGGCCTATTCAAAATCACTTCAGAAAGCGGCATTGCTGCAGGTATTCGACGTATTGAGGCGGTAACAGGCGAGGCTGCATTAGACGCGATTGAAGCTCAAAACGCGAAGTATGAAGAGAAACTGGCAGAATCTGCACAGAAAGCAAAAGCGCTAGAGAAAGAAGTGCAGAAGCTAAAAGATAAGATGGCGGCAGCAGAAAGCGCTAACATCATGGGCAAAGCGGTTGAAGTCAATGGTACAAAAGTTCTAGTCGCAGCTCTTGAAGGCGCTGACAGCAAGAACCTACGTACTATGGTTGATGACATCAAGAACCAAATGGGGTCTGGTGTCGTACTGCTTGCTAACGTAACAGGTGACAAGGTTGGCCTGATTGCTGGTGTGACTAAAGATCTAACTGGTAAAGTAAAAGCTGGTGATCTAGTTAAGATGATTGCTGAGCAAGTCGGTGGTAAGGGCGGTGGTCGTCCTGACATGGCTCAAGCTGGTGGTACTGATGTAGCCGCACTACCAGAGGCAATTAAAACAGTTCAGCCTTGGTTAGAAGAGCGCTTATAAGCTTTTAACTACTAAAATTACGCTCAATCAAGTTTCTTTGATTGAGCGTAATTTTTTTTAGCAGCCAAGTGGTTTAATTGACCAAAAGTTAACCGAGTCATTTAGGCTATTTGGTTTTTGTTGTAACTACTGCTTATATAATTTTTCTAAAAGGAAATACTGACGATGTAAGCAGTTCTAAAGAGACTTCGGTCTTGGGAAGGTGAAGACTGGTGAAAAAGCCCCTTATCGTGCAAAAGTTTGGCGGAACCTCAGTGGGTTCAATTGAAAGAATCCACCAAGTTGCTGAACACATCATTAAGGCGAAAAATGATGGCAATCAAGTTGTTGTTGTCGTGTCTGCAATGTCAGGCGAAACAAACAGACTGATGGACCTCGCTAAACAGATAGATAGCGTGCCTACAGCTCGAGAACTTGATGTTTTGCTCTCTGCTGGTGAGCAAGTGTCAATGGCACTGTTAGCAATGACACTCAATAAATTGGGTCATGCTGCACGCTCGCTTACCGGAGCACAGGCGAATATTGTGACGGATAATCAACACAATGACGCAACGATTAAACACATTGATACTAAGACAATTCTGGGATTGCTTGAGCAAGACCAAATCGTGATTGTTGCAGGCTTTCAAGGTGTGAATGAGAACGGGGATATCACCACATTAGGTCGAGGTGGCTCAGATACGAGCGCTGTGGCACTGGCAGGCGCATTGCGCGCTGATGAGTGTCAAATCTTTACCGACGTTGATGGTATTTATACTTGTGACCCACGTGTAGTGAAAAACGCGCGAAAATTGGCGGTTATCGATTTTCCTTCCATGGAAGCGATGGCAAGCCGAGGCGCGAAAGTATTACATTTACCTTCAGTGCAATTTGCATGGAAGAATAATGTGCCACTGCGCGTGCTTTCGACATTTGATGTTAATGAAGGCAGTCTGGTAAAGGGGGAGTTAGGCAATCAAGCCGTCTCTGGTATAGCCATTCAACGTGACCTTGCCATAATCGAAGTCGATAAAGAACATTTATCTAGTGCTACAAAACAATGTCAGATGTTGGGTATCGACATTTGGAATGTGATCGAGGAAACAGAACGGGCAGGCATCATGATAAAACAAGATGCATGTGCCAAGTTCGATCTGGTGTTCAGCGACAAAATCCGTAATAGTGAAGTGGTAAGCCTGTTGACCGCAGTGGGGCTTGAGGCCAATGGAATGGTAGAGCACGCATGCGATTTGTTGGCAAAGCGAGATATTGAGATCAATTTCAGCGCAACGAATGCACTCACTATGATGCTAGTTTTAGCACCCGAATGTGTGGATACAGCAGCAAACATTCTGCATGATGCTTACATTACGTCTAGTGAAGCATTAAACATTCAACAAAAACATGCCTTTTTAGGCTGATTTTCGCTAACAAGGTAGTTTACGAAAATATAACTTTTGTTGGATAATAGCTTTGTAGCAAGAAAATTTAGAGATTACTCAAGGAGCAAAGAATGCTAATTTTGACTCGCCGCGTAGGCGAAACACTGATGATTGGTGATGAAGTGACTGTAACTGTACTAGGTGTTAAAGGTAACCAAGTGCGTATCGGCGTTAACGCTCCGAAAGAGGTTTCAGTTCACCGTGAAGAAATCTACATGCGCATTCAAGCTGAAAAAGGCAATGGCAACGTTGCTTCAGGTAACTACTAAGTCGCTCCTGTTTACAGAGCTTAGTTTGAATGAAAAAGGCTAACCGAAGGGTTGGCCTTTTTAGTTTTTACTGTTTTTGAAAATTTGCAGAAACTATTGTGTTGAGTATGGCTGTGAATTCATCAATAATGTTGATTCGAACTTCAGAAAGTTATTTGAAAATAAATGTCTTTTTTTCAGAGAAGACTCTCTTTTTTTCATCATAATAGAGTGATAACGTTCGTTTAATAGTCACTTTGATTAAATCAGCAACGGTTAAGCCAGTTTCGTAGATTTTTTCAAAGAAAGTGTTTGACATATTTTCGGTAAAACGTAATATGTGCCTCCGCAAGACGGTGAGGTGGCCGAGAGGCTGAAGGCGCTCCCCTGCTAAGGGAGTATACGGTTTATCCCGTATCGAGGGTTCGAATCCCTCCTTCACCGCCATTCTTGCAACGTTGATTTATCAACAAAAAGTGCGTCCTTAGCTCAGCTGGATAGAGTACCTGGCTACGAACCAGGCGGTCGGAGGTTCGAATCCTCCAGGACGCGCCATATCTCTTTTGAGATATAACAATGAAAACGGTGAGGTGGCCGAGAGGCTGAAGGCGCTCCCCTGCTAAGGGAGTATACGGTTTATCCCGTATCGAGGGTTCGAATCCCTCCTTCACCGCCATTCATTGACTGGCCCGATGGCCTTTTTTTTGTTTCGTAAGAAATGAATGTGATTTACTTCACAACTTCTTAGCAAGAAGATCTGCGCGTCCTTAGCTCAGCTGGATAGAGTACCTGGCTACGAACCAGGCGGTCGGAGGTTCGAATCCTCCAGGACGC
>NZ_JAWPOT010000005.1:97688-115176 GCF_033344415.1 Vibrio sp. 1727 | reverse complement strand
GTCCTTAGCTCAGCTGGATAGAGTACCTGGCTACGAACCAGGCGGTCGGAGGTTCGAATCCTCCAGGACGCGCCACTCATTGAAACAGCCTCGCAATTGCGAGGCTTTTTTGTATCTAGACATCTGAAATATGGCGTAGGATCACTAGAGCCTATGTTCCTCTTTTTTAAAAGCGAATATGTGCGTATCTAAGCAATTTGCTATCAAGCTTCTGTCGCATCGTGTGAAATCATCCTGATTATCCCTCCTATACACTGACTTCCATTTTTCATTTCAATTACTCTTATGTAGTTACTTTGTTTGTTATTTGTTTATTAATTGTTAATTTTATTCATCTTTTTGTTTTTGTTGGTTTTTACTGCGTGAGTACCGATTTGATTTTGAAATCTAAATCGCAGTTTTTATTTATGTCCTCCTTTACTCTGTTCATAAGGTGGTAGCGATTTGAAGTGATTATTTTGTCATGAACTGTGATCTGGGTAGTGAATAAATAATCATTTATCAGGATTACTACAAACCTTCCTTAAACAAAATTGACAAAATTTAACCAATCGAGATAATCCATGGGTCGGGATTTGACACTATTAAAGTCCTGCACGTTGTCAGGATGACAAAGAAAGGAAGCAACATGACTAATATAGGAAGCCTGCTAGTAGATGCGGCCACCCTGATGCTAACGGGGATGGCGGTCGTATTTATTTTCCTCACTATTCTTGTTTATCTCGTTCGGTTAATGTCGAAATTGGTACCAGAAGAAGTACCAGAGCCGATCGCAGCACCAAAAACAAACACTAATATTCAATCAACCTCTTCAGCTGTTAGTCCACAAGTAGTGGCGGCGATCTCGGCTGCGATTCATAAACATCGCGCCTCATTCGCGAAGTAGCCGAACTAGGATTAAAAAGGAGTTTAAGAGCATGTCTAAACCACTAGCTATTACTGATGTGGTCCTTCGTGATGCCCATCAATCACTATTTGCTACGCGTATGCGTATTGAGGATATGCTGCCTATCGCAGCTGAGTTGGATAAGGTTGGTTACTGGTCTCTAGAGACTTGGGGTGGTGCAACATTTGATTCTTGTATTCGATTCTTAGGGGAAGACCCTTGGGAGCGTTTACGTGAACTAAAAAAAGCGATGCCTAATACACCAATGCAAATGCTACTGCGTGGTCAAAACCTTTTAGGATACCGCCATTATGCCGACGACGTAGTAGAGAAGTTTGTGGAACGCGCGCATGCTAACGGCATGGATGTATTCCGTATTTTTGATGCAATGAATGACGTGCGAAACTTCCAGAAAGCCGTTAAAGCAACGGTTGATGTTGGTGCGCATGCTCAAGGTACGTTGTCTTACACAACGAGCCCAGTGCATAACGCAGACACTTGGGTTGACTTGGCAAAACGCCTAGAGGATTTAGGTTGTCACTCGCTGTGTATTAAAGATATGTCTGGCTTACTTAAGCCTTATGAAGCGGAAGAGCTTATCACGCGTATCAAAGCGTCTTGTGATGTGCCATTGGCACTTCATTGTCATGCAACAACGGGGCTGTCTACAGCAACGGCGGTAAAAGCAGTAGAAGCCGGTATTGATATTCTCGATACTGCGATTTCTTCAATGAGTTGTACCTACGGCCATACACCGACTGAAACGGTAGTCGCTATGCTAGAAGGTACCGAGCGAGATACCAATTTGAAACTCGAGCAACTGGAACCTATCGCCGCATATTTCCGTGAGGTACGTAAGAAGTATGCGAAGTGGGAAGGCCAGTTAAAAGGAGTCGATTCACGCATCCTGATTGCTCAAGTGCCTGGTGGTATGCTGACCAATATGGAAGGCCAGTTGAAAGAGCAGGGCGCTGCGGATCGCATTGATGAAGTATTAGAAGAGATCCCTCGTGTACGTGAAGATCTTGGTTTCATTCCATTGGTGACTCCAACTTCACAGATCGTCGGTACTCAAGCGGTGATTAACGTGCTTACTGGCGAGCGCTATAAGAGTATTACCAAGGAAACCGCAGGTCTATTGAAAGGTGAGTACGGTCAAGCACCAGCCGAGTTAAATGCAGAACTGCAAGCGAAAGTGCTTGATGGTAAAGAGCCAATTACCTGTCGTCCTGCCGATTTACTTGAGCCTGAAATGGAGACGCTTACGGTTGATCTGATGGAGAAAGCGAAATCAGAAGGCATTAAGCTAGCAAGTGAGCGTGTTGATGACGTACTCACTTATGCACTTTTCCCTCAAGTTGGGCTTAAATTCCTTAAGAATCGTGAAAACCCAGAAGCATTTGAGCCTGCACCAACGCTAGAAGCTGCGAAGCCTGCTGTACCTGCAGCTCAACCAGCAACTGGTGGTGTAGAAACTTATAGTGTACGTGTTGACGGGCAGGTGTATGAGGTGGAAGTTGGCCCTCAAGGTGAACTGACATCTGTTGCTCCTTCTAATGCACCGGCAAAATCGGCTACACCTAGCACACCTTCTAATGCTTCAGCTGAAGCGGTGCCTGCTCCTCTTGCAGGTAACATCTTCAAAGTGAATGTTCAACCTGGTGCTGAGGTAGCTGAAGGCGATGTATTGCTCATCCTTGAAGCGATGAAAATGGAAACTGAAGTACGAGCGGCGCGTGGTGGTGTGGTTCAAGAGCTGAACGTTAAAGAAGGCGATGCTGTCACAGTAGGTGCGCCTCTGTTGAGCCTGGCGTAAGGGAGTATCATGGACGGATTGTTAACCCTTTGGGCAGAAACAGGGATCGCTAACTTCGAGTTCGGCCAAATCTGTATGATGCTGGTTGGTTGTACCTTGCTGTTTTTGGCAATTAAAAAAGGATTTGAACCTTTACTGTTATTGCCGATTGGTTTCGGTGCTATTTTGGCGAATATTCCAAATGCTGGCTTTACTGAGCCTGGTGGCTTGCTCTACTACGTTTACTACATTGGGATTGAATCGGGTGTGTTCCCGCTATTGATCTTCATGGGTGTGGGCGCGATGACTGACTTTGGTGCTTTGATCGCAAACCCAAAAACGTTGTGGTTAGGTGCGGCTGCGCAGTTTGGTATTTTTGCAACACTGTTTGGCGCTATTTTGCTCAACTATGTACCTGGCATGGAGTTCTCCATGGCGGATGCATCGTCTATTGCGATCATCGGTGGTGCTGATGGGCCAACAGCGATTTTCTTGGCGAGTAAGCTCTCTCCAGATCTGTTAGGTGCGATTGCAGTCGCGGCATACAGCTATATGGCATTGGTGCCGATCATCCAGCCACCAATCATGAAAGCACTGACAACCAAGGAAGAGCGTCAAATCAAGATGGCTCAGCTTCGTCATGTTGGTAAATGGGAGAAAGTCATCTTCCCGCTTGCTGTATTACTGATGACGATTCTGTTCTTGCCTTCAGCTACGCCATTGGTTGGTATGTTCTGTTTGGGTAACTTGATGCGTGAAGCTGGTGTGGTCGATCGTTTATCGAAAACTGCTCAAAATGAATTGATCAACATAGTGACTATCTTTTTAGGTCTTGGTGTTGGTTCTAAGCTGCAAGCTGAGCAGTTCTTGAACCTAGAAACGTTAGGTATCTTGGGGTTAGGCGCAGTTGCATTTAGTATCGGTACTGGTGCGGGCGTCCTGATGGCGAAACTGCTTAACAAGTTCTCGAAAGAAGACATCAACCCACTTATTGGTGCGGCTGGCGTTTCTGCGGTACCAATGGCCGCGCGAGTCGTAAACAAAGTTGGTTTACAAGCTAACCCGCAAAACTTTTTGTTAATGCATGCGATGGGACCAAACGTTGCTGGTGTGCTGGGTTCAGCCGTTGCGGCTGGTATATTGTTAGCACTTGTTGGTTAGACATTATTGAAAATGGAATGATCAACCAATTTACAAAATCACGATTAACTTAGGTTAACAAAATGGTTTATAGTCAAAGGGATGCTTTCGCATCCCTTTTTGTTTTCTTGCAGGGAATGGTTTATGGAACACAAACAGATCGTTATCACTGAGTTTGGTGATGCCAACGTACTCGCGATTCAGCATGCTTCTACACCATCACCACAGCCTGGTGAAGTCTTAGTAAAAGTCGCTTTTTCAGGCGTAAATCCTATTGATGTCAAAACTCGAGCTGGGCTCGGTTGGGCGGCAGCGCAGAATAAGGATAATTTACCTTGGGTGCCAGGTTACGACATCTCAGGAAAAGTGATGTCTTGTGGAGAGGGGGCATCACGTTTTAATCAAGGTGATGAGGTGGCTGGATTTATTGGTTTCCCAGTTCGAGGCGGTGGATACAGTCAATACATATGTGTTCCAGAAACTGAGTTAAGTCATGTTCCTAGCTCTGTCACTTTAGAGGCAGCTTCTGCATTACCGTTGGCGGGACAAACTGCGGCACAAGCTCTCAGTAAGGCTAATGTGACGGAAAACGATCGCGTACTTATCCTCGCTGGTGCCGGTGGTGTTGGACACCTCGCGGTACAAATTGCGATCGCGACGAAAGCGGAAGTCTTTACAACCTGCAGTGAACGAAATTTAGATTACCTTGCGACGCTCGGTGCTCATGCAGTGAACTATCAATTTGCACCAGTGTCAGAACGTGTTGAAGATGTTGATGTTTTGATTGATTTAGTAGGCGGAGATGCTGCGTTAGATGCGCTTAAATGCCTGAAAGACAATGCGAGAGTCATCACCGTTCCAACCATAACTGCTGAGCTGATTTGTGAAAAAGCCAAACTCCTAGGCTTTGAGGCTAGTGGCATGTTGGTTGAACCAGACCCTGCGCAGTTAGATACCTTGTTGTACATGGTCGGCGTTGGCTTACTGAAGACTGAAATTCAACAGGTTTATCCTATGAGTGATGTCATTGGTGCTCACCAGCAGGTCGAATCAGGAAGAACCAGAGGCAAGGTGTTGCTTGATATGACATGCTAGAAGCATTTAACACGAGTTTTGAAAGTTTAGCGCTTTGGTTTTCAGATTCAGCATTATGGGTGCTTTTCATGACCGGTTTTCTCAGTGCCACGTTGTTGCCTGGTGGTTCTGAGGCGGGCTTAGTTGCCACTCTCTCATTAAATCAATACTCCGTTTCTTCAATTGTTATGGTCGCTACTATCGGTAATACGCTTGGTGGCTTAACAAATTATTGGCTTGGCTTGTGGATTCCCAACAAAGCACAAGAGGAAAAGCACGGTCATACCGCATTAAAGTGGCTCTCTAAGTATGGCTATTGGGGATTATTTTTTAGCTGGTTACCTGTAATAGGAGACCCGCTGTGTTTAGCCGCAGGGTGGCTAAGAATGAAGTTTCTGCCTTGCGTGATTTTAATATTTTTAGGAAAGGCTGCTAGGTATAGCTTACTTGCGGCCATCTATCTCGGATTATTTTAAGGAAAGTACATGAAGATGTTTTGGGTTGGCGCGTGTTCACTGTTGGTGATCACGGGCTGTGCATCAAATACGCCAGTTTCATCACTGCCGAAAGGGGTAACTTTCGTTGAGTCATCGAAAGCTGAAGAAGGCAAAGTTAAGATTCCATACCAAAAGTATAAACTCGATAATGGTTTAACGGTGATCTTAGCTCCTGAAGATTCTGACCCATTGGTCCATGTGGATGTGACTTACCATGTTGGTTCAGCTCGTGAAGAAGTGGGTAAGTCTGGTTTTGCGCATTTCTTTGAGCACATGATGTTCCAAGGTTCAGAGAACGTTGGTGACCAAGAGCACTTCAGGATCATCACAGAGGCTGGCGGCACGTTAAATGGTACAACAAACCGCGATCGTACTAACTACTTTGAAACTGTCCCTGCTAACCAGCTCGAGAAAATGCTGTGGTTAGAGTCTGACCGTATGGGCTTTTTGTTGGATGCGGTTTCTCAACGCAAATTTGAAATTCAGCGTTCTACTGTAAAAAATGAGCGAGCTCAGCGTTACGATAATCGTCCTTATGGCTTAATTTGGGAGCGCATGTCCGAAGCGCTATATCCTGAAGGTCATCCGTATTCGTGGCAAACCATTGGTTATGTTGAAGATCTTGATCGTGTTGATGTGAACGATCTCAAAGCGTTTTTCTTGCGTTGGTATGGCCCAAACAATGCGACTATCACGATCGGTGGTGACTTAGACGTTGAACAAACTCTAGAGTGGGTAAATAAGTACTTCGGTTCGATTCCTCGTGGTCCTGAGGTTGAAAATGCGCCGAAACAACCTGCAAAACTGCAAGAAGATAAATACATCACTCTAGAAGATCGTATTCAACAACCTATGGTGATGATCGCGTGGCCAACAACCTACAATGGCGAAGAAAGCCAAGCGTCTCTCGATACATTATCAGAAGTATTGGGTGGCGGTACCAACAGCGTGCTCTATCAAGACCTAGTGAAGACTCAAAAAGCGGTCGATGCTGGTTCATTCCATGATTGTGCTGAACTGGCGTGTAACTTTTACGTTTACGCAATGGGTGATTCTGGAGACAAAGGCGACCTATCAAAACTGTACGACGAGCTTTTACAATCACTGAATCAGTTTGCGGAAAAAGGCGTGACAAAAGATCGCCTTGAGCAGTTGAAGGGTAAAGCGGAAGCGGATGCTATTTTTGCGCTAGAAAGCGTTAAAGGTAAAGTGACTCAGTTGGCTTCCAACGAGACATTTTTCGGCGATCCTGATCGTCTTGAGCAACAGCTTGAACAAATCCGTGCAGTTACGCCGACTTCGGTAGAAAAAGCGTATACGGACTTTATCCAAGGTAAGAACAAAGTGACCCTAAGCGTGGTCCCAAAAGGAAAAACAGACCTTGTCGTAAAACCTGCGACCTTTGTGACACCAAAGCGTACGCTGCCAGAATATGAGAAGATTTCCGATGACCAATTGGCGTATCGTCGTGCGACCGATAACTTCGATCGCTCAGTGCAACCGCCAGTAGGAGAACCAGTGAAAGCGACGATGCCAGAGCTGTACGAGTTACATTTCAAGAATGGCTCAGAGCTGCTTGGTGCAGTTAGCGATGAAACGCCGACGGTGATGATGCAATTTAGTTTACCTGCAGGGACACGTTTTGTTGAAAAGGGTAAAGAAGGTCTTGCCCAATTGACCGCTGCGATGTTGCAAGAAGGCACAACGAAACGCAGTGTCGAAGAGATTCAAGCTGAGCTTGATAAACTGGGTAGTGTTATCTCTGTTAATGCCACAGGTTATACAACAAACATCAGTGTTTCTGCTCTAGAAAAGAACTTAGAGCCGACGTTAAAAATTGTCGAAGAGATGTTGCTGTCTCCTGCATTTAATCAAGATGATTTCGAGCGTGTAAAAATGCAAGCGCTAGAAGGCCTGGTATATGAGCACCAAAATCCAAGTTGGATGGCGTCACAAGCGAGTCGCCAGGTGCTCTATGGGGATTCGGTTTTTGCTCGACCAAAAGACGGCACGCAAGCAGGTGTCAGTGCATTAACGTTGGATGATGTCCGTGAATTCTACTCGAAGCATTACACGCCACAAAGTGCGCAAATCGTCGTTGTTGGTGACATCAATAGACAGGAAATTGAGCAGCAACTGACGTTCTGGAAAAACTGGCAAGATGAAGCTGCGCCATTGTATGCACCGCAAAGCATTGCTGCATTAGGTGAGCAAAAGATCCATCTTGTTGATAAACCGGGAGCGCCGCAAAGTGTGGTCATGATGGTTCGTCAAGGTATGCCTTACGACGCAACGGGCGATTTTTACCTAAGCCAACTGGCAAACTTCAACTTAGCTGGGAACTTCAATAGCCGCATTAACCAAAATCTACGTGAAGACAAGGGTTACACATACGGTGCTTACGGCTACTTCTCTGGTAATCCAGAAACAGGCTCGGTGGTTTTCACCGCGCAAGTACGAGCGGATGCAACGGTTGCTTCGATCATTGAGATGGAAAATGAGCTAAATGAATACTCGCAGTCAGGTATTACTGATGAAGAGATGAAATTTATGCGTCAAGCGGTCGGTCAAAAAGATGCACTGAAATATGAAACACCAACACAAAAAGCGGAGCTCATCAGTGATATTCTTAAGTACAACCTCGATCATGATTACTTGCAGCAAAGAAACGCTATCGTAGAAAAAGTCGATAAGCAGACGTTGAATGCGCTGGCTCAGAAATGGTTTGATCCAAATGACTATCAAATTATCGTCGTTGGTGATGCTAAATCGTTGCGTCCTCAATTAGAAAAGTTGGGGAAAGACGTAGAAGAGCTTGAAATCATTCGATAGAGTACACATTTAATAGCGGAGAAACGTTTCTCCGCTATTCATCTAGATAAGCAACTTTTCGTGGGTTATTTATCTAGATGCATTAACTATCAATAACTTAGCTTACACTTGTGTTATGTAACAAGTGTCCTGCTCCCAATATAAGCGAACCTCATTTTGACTGATTTTGCTGCGCGACTAAAAAAAGTTGCATCAAACCCCGAAGTATTTAAGCAGTTTGGACGCGGTGTTGAGCGAGAAACTTTGCGCTATCGTCAGGATGGACATCTAGCTACAACTCCTCATCCTGAAGGGTTAGGCTCTGCGTTCACAAATCAATGGATCACAACGGATTTTTCGGAATCATTGTTAGAGTTCATTACGCCTGTGTCACATGAAATTCCAGAACTGATGGCACAGCTGAAAGATATCCATCATTTCACTCAAACCAAAATGGGTGAAGAGAAAATGTGGCCACTATCAATGCCTTGCTACGTAGGCTCAGAGGATGATATTCAGTTAGCCCAGTATGGCTCTTCGAATGCAGCGAAAATGAAAACGTTGTACCGAGAAGGCCTAAAGCGTCGTTATGGCAGCCTGATGCAAATTATTTCAGGTGTCCACTTTAACTTCTCGTTTCCTGAAACATTTTGGGATGCGCTCTATGGCGAGCAAGATGAACAAGCCCGCCAAGATGCTAAGTCTGATGCGTACTTTGCGTTGATCCGTAATTACTACCGCTTTGGCTGGATGATTCCCTACTTCTTTGGTGCATCACCAGCGTTATGTGGCTCTTTTATTCAAGGTCGTGAAACCGATCTGCCATTCGAGAAGATTGGCGGGACATTATATTTGCCGAAGTCGACGTCTTTGCGTTTGAGCGATCTTGGCTATACCAATAGTGCTCAAAGTGTGCTGAAAATTGGTTTTAACAGCATTGACCAATACCTCGATGGTTTGAGTGATGCGATTCGCCACCCATCAGAAGAGTTTGCGAAAATTGGGGTAAAAGTGGATGGTGAATACCGCCAGCTTAATTCCAATATCTTACAAATTGAGAATGAACTGTACGCTCCGATTCGTCCAAAACGTGTATCGAAAAGTGGTGAGAAGCCTTCAGATGCGTTACGACGCGGTGGTGTCGAATACATTGAAGTTCGTTCTCTAGACGTTAACCCATTCAGCGCAGTGGGCTTAAATGAAGATCAAGTACGATTCTTGGATCTCTTCCTTACCTGGGCGGCCTTGTCAGACTCAGACCCTATGGATAACTGTGAATTAGAGTGTTGGCGCGATAACTGGAATAAAGTCATTGTTTCTGGCCGTGAAAAAGGTCTAATGCTGCAAATTGGTTGTCAAGGTGAACGTCTATCTCTACAAGATTGGGCACACCGAGTTTTCGTCGAGTTACGTCAAATAGCACAGCAAATGGATATGACCGCTGGTGGCAGTGCATACCAAGATGTGTGTAATCAACTCGAGACATGGATTGATAACCCAGAACTAACGATCTCTGGTCAACTATTAGAGCTAACGAAAGAGCTGGGTGGGCTAGGTAAAGTTGGTTGTACTCTTGGTATGAAGTACCGTGATGAAAACCTAGCTCACGGTTATCAGTACTACTCACAAGATACGATGGAAACGGAAGTAGCGTCGTCCGTGGAAAAACAAAAGCAAGCAGAGCAGAGTGACACGCTTTCTTTTGATGATTTTTTGGAAGATTACTTTGCTTACCTGAAGCAGTAATGACTAACTAAGGATTGGTGCGGTTGAACATTAAGTCGTCAGTAGTAGCGGTACTTGGAAGCGTGTTACTTGCAGGTTGTGCTACGGCACCGCCAAAGCAGCAGAATAACTTATGCGAGATATTCCGAGAGAAATCCGGTTGGTACGATGATGCCAAAGATATGGAAGATGAATGGGGGACCCCTATTCATGTCGCTATGGCCATCATTAAACAAGAAAGCAGCTTTCGGCACGATGCAAAACCACCTAAAGATTATTTGCTAGGGTTTATTCCTTGGGGACGAGTCAGCAGTGCGTATGGTTACGCTCAAGCTCAAGACCCTGCTTGGGAAGACTTCCAAGATGCCACAGGTCAGGGTGGCTCTCGTACCAACTTCGATGATTCTATGATGTTTGTCGGTTGGTATACTCATGAAACACGGCGTCAGCTAGGGATTTCATTATGGGATCCCTATAACCAGTATCTGGCTTATCATGAAGGGCGAGGTGGGTATAAGCGAGGTACTTATAATCGAAAGCCTAGTTTAATCAAAGTCGCTCGACGTGTTGAACAAACAGCGAAAACTTATGGCTGGCAGCTGAAGCAATGTCGTCAGGAATTAGAAGACAACAGCAGCTGGTTCTTTTAGCCCACAGTCAGTTCATGTGCTGTAGGGATGAATGACATTTATCCATTACCGAAAGGTACTGGAGTTACAATCAGGAGAGATGTAATGCCTTTACTCGATAGTTTTACCGTGGACCACACTCGTATGAATGCACCCGCTGTACGAGTGGCGAAAACCATGCAGACCCCAAAAGGGGATACGATTACTGTTTTCGACTTACGCTTTACTGCGCCAAACAAAGACATTCTTTCTGAAAAAGGTATTCACACCCTAGAGCACCTTTATGCAGGCTTTATGCGTAATCACCTAAACGATGATTCTGTTGAGATCATCGATATTTCGCCTATGGGTTGCCGCACAGGTTTTTACATGAGCCTGATTGGCACACCATCAGAGCAGCAAGTCGCAGATGCTTGGATTGCAGCAATGGAAGATGTGCTGAAGGTAGAAAGTCAGAATAAGATCCCTGAACTTAACGAATACCAATGCGGCACGGCAGCAATGCACTCTTTAAAAGAAGCACAACAGATCGCAAAGAACATTTTGGATGCTGGTGTTTCGGTGAACAAAAATGATGAACTTGCTTTGCCTGAGTCGATGTTAAAAGAGTTGCGCATTGACTAGGTGCTCATTAAGAGAAGCATATTGCCCCAATAAGTAAAAAAGCCTGACATGAGTCAGGCTTTTCTTTTGGTTATTTGGATGTCGATTTTTTCTTCTTCGGATAAACACGAACGAGCTTGATTCGGTTCTCTTCAATCTCAACAAGTTCCATTGGGTGACCCGCTACTCTCACGCTTAAATGGCTCTCTGGAATATCTTCCAGGTGCTCCAAAATAAGACCGTTTAACGTTCTTGGGCCATCCGTTGGTAAATCCCATTTCAGGCCTTTGTTAATATCTCGAATATTGGTGCTGCCTTCAATAAGAAAGCTTCCGTCACCTTGAGGACTGATTTCATCAGAGAGGCTTGGAGAAATTGACGTCGTGAACTCACCAATGATCTCTTCCAGAATATCTTCAAGAGTGATTAGACCGATGATATCACCGTACTCATCCACGATCAGACCGATACGTTGCTTGTTGCGTTGGAATTTCAACATTTGCACGTTCAGTGGTGTGCCTTCTGGGATGTAATAGACCTCATCAGCAGCACGTAATAGCGTTTCTTTGTTGAATTCGTTCTTTTCCAACATCAGACGATAAGCTTCACGCAAGCGCAGCATGCCAACCACTTCATCAATTTGGTCACGATAGAAAACTATGCGTCCATGTGGTGAGTGTGTTAGCTGGCGAACAATGGATTTCCAGTCGTCGTTAATATCAATACCGGTAATTTCATTGCGTGGGACCATAATGTCGTTCACGGTGACGTGCTCAAGATCTAAAATAGACACTAGCATGTCTTGGTGTCGGCGAGGGATCAAACCGCCAGCTTCATTTACCACCGTACGCAGCTCATCGGAGCTAAGATGATCTTCTGCTGAGTGATCCGCTCTTACACCAAGTAAGCGGATAAAGCCATTCGTAATAAAGTTAACAAGCATCACTAAAGGCGACAGTAACTTCATCAGTATGGTCAATAATATACTGCTCGCGTAGGACACACGTTCAGGGTAAAGCGCTGCAATTGTTTTAGGGGTAACCTCGGCAAAAACCAATACAACCATAGTTAGTGCACCGGTTGCGATAGCGACACCTAAATCACCATACAAACGCATACCAATAATGGTCGCGATCGCGGACGCGAGAATATTAACGAGGTTGTTGCCGATAAGAATAAGACCAATCAAACGATCTGGACGGTCTAATAGTCTTTCGACTCGCTTAGCACCCTTATGCCCGTTTTTGGCTAAGTGTTTTAAGCGATAACGATTCAGAGACATCATCCCTGTTTCTGAACCGGAAAAGTAACCTGATATGACGATAAGACACGCGAGTAGCGCAAACAAGATACCCGTAGAGATGTCGTCCAAAACGTTGCTGTTCCTTGTAAGTATTGGGTTATATAACGGTTGAGTAAGTCCGTTAAGTCAAAGAGTTAAGGCGTACTGTATTTTATCTAGCCTAAAATATAAAGGATAGGAGCCCTAGAGCTCCTTAATTCAAGATGATTTCTTTTACAAAGCGACTGCCAAAATATGCCAGAGTTAACAGTGTTGCTCCTGCAACAGCGAACCATGTGACTTTTCTACCACGCCAGCCTTTTTGATAGTGACCCCAAAGCAGTATTGAGTACACCACCCAAGCGATGAAAGAAAGAATGCCCTTATGTGCCTTACCTTGGGCAAACATATCCTGCACAAAGACAAAGCCAGTAATGAGCGTGGCAGTTAACAATAAGTTACCGATCAAAATAATTTTGAAGAGTTGACGCTCCACCATTAATAGAGGCGGCAGGTTTGGGTTAATCGCCAAAGATTTTTTTGCTTTCAGTTTGTGATCCAGCCAAGCCAACTGAAGCGCATATAG
Organism: Vibrio sp. 1727; assembly: GCF_033344415.1. Taxonomy (NCBI): domain Bacteria; kingdom Pseudomonadati; phylum Pseudomonadota; class Gammaproteobacteria; order Vibrionales; family Vibrionaceae; genus Vibrio; species Vibrio sp. 1727. The sequence continues at coordinate 102,148 of NZ_JAWPOT010000005.1, read as the reverse complement.
TGCCCCGATAGTTAAAGTCGCGTATGAGAAGAGCGCAAATGAAATATGAATGAGTAGCTTAGGGTCATTCTCTAGGTGCTTTATAAACGTGCTTGGCAAAAATGTGGCAGCAGATAAATTGATGGCAGCAAAGCTATAAACGACAGGCAATAAAAACCACAGTCGGTTTTTCAACATAGCAAGGCTCATGACCAGAGAAATAATAAAACTGATCAAAGAAGCCACGTTGAGAATACTCAGGTTTTGACCTGAACCATCAAAGATCAGATCACTCAAAATCCACGCATGAAAAACAAGCGCACAGGCAGCACTAGCAAACACTGTTTTTGCTTTGATTCCTGACTGTTGTGAGAGTCCGGGTATGATGGTCGCAATCGCCAAGACATAAAGTATGGCGGCCGCGATGGCTATTAAGCTATCCATGAATCCTAAATATTATTGTGCACGATGGAGAAATTATACCTTGCATTACACTTTGGGGCTACGTTATATCCGACATCAATCGTGAGAGATGAGATATTGAAATTAATAAGTTACCGCACCATATATAAATAGAGACAAGAATAGGACAGCGGTACGGGTATGACTCAGACCTTGGCTAATGTATACTCACACTAATTAATCGCCATTTTAGCGAAGAGACAAAGATGTTTGAGAATTTAACGGATCGATTATCCAAAACGCTGAAAAATATCAGTGGCAAAGGTCGTCTGACCGAAGACAACATTAAAGAAACCCTACGTGAAGTCCGAATGGCTCTACTTGAAGCTGACGTTGCGCTTCCGGTCGTTCGTGAATTTGTGAACCGCGTTAAAGAAAAAGCGGTGGGCGTAGAAGTTTCTAAATCTCTGACTCCAGGTCAGGAATTTATCAAGATCGTTCAAACAGAACTTGAAGCCGTAATGGGTGAGTCGAATGAGGCGCTAAACCTTGCCGCTCAACCACCTGCTGTGCTTCTTATGGCAGGTCTACAAGGTGCGGGTAAAACCACATCGGTAGGTAAGTTATCTAAGCTTCTAAAAGAACGTGACAAGAAGAAAGTTTTGGTTGTGTCTGCCGACGTTTACCGTCCTGCGGCAATCAAGCAGCTTGAAACACTGGCATCAGACATCGGTGTTGACTTCTTCCCATCATCACCAGACCAAAAGCCTATTGATATCGCCAATGCAGCGATTGACCATGCGAAGAAAAAATTCTACGACGTACTTATTGTCGATACCGCAGGTCGTTTGGCAATTGATGAAGAGATGATGGGGGAGATCAAAGATCTTCACGCAGCTATCAACCCAGTAGAAACGCTATTTGTTGTTGACGCCATGACGGGTCAAGACGCAGCAAATACAGCAAAAGCCTTTGGCGATGCGCTACCTCTTACCGGTGTAGTTCTAACTAAGGTTGATGGTGATGCTCGTGGTGGTGCGGCACTTTCAGTACGCCATGTCACGGGCAAACCAATCAAATTCTTGGGTGTCGGTGAAAAAACTGACGCGCTAGAACCGTTCCACCCAGATCGTGTTGCTTCACGTATTCTTGGCATGGGTGACGTTCTGTCTTTGATTGAAGACCTACAACGCAACGTTGACCAAGAAAAGGCAGAAAAGTTAGCGAAGAAGTTCAAAGAGAAGAAAGGTTTCGACCTTGAAGATTTCCGTGAACAGCTAGGCCAGATGCAAAACATGGGCGGCATGATGGGGATGATGGATAAGCTTCCAGGAATGTCCCAGCTACCAGACAATGTGAAAGATAAAGTCGATGACAAGATGTTCAAACAGATGGAAGCGATCATCAGCTCCATGACAATGAAAGAACGTCAACGCCCAGAAATTATCAAGGGCTCGCGCAAGAAGCGTATCGCGGCTGGTTCTGGTGTGCAGGTTCAAGATGTAAACCGCTTACTAAAACAGTTCACCCAAATGCAGAAAATGATGAAAAAGATGCAAAAAGGTGGCATGAAAGGCATGATGCGCAACATGCAAGGCATGATGGGCGGCATGGGTGGTGGCGGTGGCTTCAACCCATTTGGTCGTTAATTAATCGATCACGCATAGATTCAGGGTGTTAGGTACGTCACAAACTTTAAATTCAATTTATGTTGGTGAAAAAGTAACTAAACTCCTTGCATTGCTCCGGGAGAAGAGTAAAATTCCGGAGCTTTATTTTGGCACGAGACCCCAAACTGTTTAATTTCTTGAATGGTTTTTGGGGTTAATTTTATTTTTGAGAAAGCAAAGAGGACGACATGGTAACCATTCGTTTGGCACGTCACGGCGCTAAAAAGCGTCCATTTTATCAAATCGTAGTAGCGGACAGCCGCAACGCTGCAACTGGCCGTTTCATCGAGAAAGTTGGTTTCTTCAACCCAACTGCTAAAGGTCAAGAAGAAGGTCTACGTCTAGACCTAGACCGCGTTAACCACTGGGTTGGTCAAGGCGCGTCAGTATCTGACCGTGTTGCTAAGCTAGTTAAAGACGCTCAAAAAGCGGCTTAATTTTTTACTTGAAAAGTAGAAACTAGTTTATGTCGATGAAAGGTAAAGAAACAATGAGCAACGAAAAGATTGTTGTAGGCAAGTTTGGTGCTACTTACGGCATTCGTGGTTGGCTTAAGGTTTTTTCCTACACAGACAATGCTGAAAGCATTTTCGATTACAGCCCTTGGTACATTAACCAAAAGGGCAAGTGGGTTGAGTACAAAGTAGAAAGCTGGAAGCGCCATAACAAAGGTATGGTGGCTAAGCTGGAAGGCATGGATGTTCGTGAAGACGCACATCTAATGACGAACTTTGAAATTGCTATTGACCCTGCGGTACTTCCTGAATTGTCAGAAGATGAGTTCTACTGGCGCGAATTGTTTGGGATGCAAGTTGTAACCACTAAAGGTTACGATCTAGGTGTTGTTACTGACATGCTAGAAACTGGCTCAAACGATGTTCTGGTTGTTAAAGCAAATCTTAAAGATGCTTTCGGGCAGAAGGAACGATTAATCCCGTTCCTTGAAGAGCAAGTGATCATTAATGTTGATCGCGAAGCTCAACGGATCGAAGTTGACTGGGATCCTGGATTCTAATCTCCAAAATTACAGAGCGAGATAAACATGTGGGTTGGCGTTATTAGCCTTTTTCCAGAAATGTTCCGTTCTGTTACTGATTTTGGAGTAACAGGTCAAGCGGTTAAAAAAGGTCTTTTGTCGATTGAGACTTGGAATCCTAGAGATTTCACTCACGACAAACATCGCACAGTCGATGACCGACCTTACGGTGGTGGCCCTGGTATGTTAATGATGGTTCAGCCTTTGCGCGATGCCATTCATACCGCGAAAGCAGCCTCACCGGGCAAGACGAAAGTCATCTACCTTTCTCCTCAAGGTCGCAAGCTCGACCAGAAAGGAGTGGAAGAACTGGCAACGAATGAGAACTTGCTTCTGATTTGTGGTCGTTATGAAGGGGTAGATGAGCGCATCATTCAATCTGAAGTCGACGAAGAATGGTCGATTGGTGATTTTGTGATGACGGGTGGTGAGATACCAGCCATGACGTTAATCGACTCTGTCTCTCGGTTTGTTCCGGGTGTACTAGGGGATTTCGCGTCAGCAGAAGAAGACTCTTTTGCAAATGGCTTGTTAGATTGCCCTCACTATACGCGTCCAGAAGTATTGGATGACAAAGAGGTACCAGCGGTACTGATGTCAGGCAATCACAAGGACATTCGTCAATGGCGACTCAAGCAGTCGTTGGGCCGTACTTGGCTAAGAAGACCAGAGCTCCTGGAAAACCTAGCTCTGACTGACGAACAGGAACAATTACTTGCTGAGTTTGTTAATGAGCATAAAGCCATTAAAGAACATAACGCAAAGTAACCTAATTTATTTAGTATCAGTTTATTCTAGGAATTTAAAAAATGAGTAACATCATCAAAGCTCTTGAAGAAGAGCAAATGAAATCAGACCTACCTAAATTTGCACCAGGTGACACTGTTGTAGTTCAAGTTAAGGTAAAAGAAGGTGACCGTGAGCGTCTACAGGCTTTCGAAGGCGTTGTAATCGCAATCCGTAACCGTGGTCTACACTCTGCTTTCACTGTACGTAAGATCTCTAACGGTGAAGGTGTTGAGCGTACGTTCCAAACACACTCTCCAATCGTTGATAGCATCGAAGTTAAACGCCGTGGTGCAGTACGTCGTGCCAAGTTGTACTACCTACGTGAGCGTTCTGGTAAGTCTGCTCGTATCAAAGAGAAACTTGCTAAGAAGTAATGCTATAACTAGCGTTCTCATCTTAAACGGAGTCCTTTTAGGGCTCCGTTTTTTTATTTGTGTAATTAGCTTGCTCGTTTCTTTTCGCCCGACCTGCACTGTCGATGCTCATGCACTGACGTACACTCCACGCCTCTGTCTTGTTGTGAATAGATTCCTGATGTCGCTATGGCTCCTCGGAATGACAGGAAATGATGGTCAAAGATTACA
>NZ_JAWPOT010000005.1:0-97588 GCF_033344415.1 Vibrio sp. 1727 | reverse complement strand
GAGTACCGTGGTTAAAATTCGTCATTCTGGACAGCGACGAAGGAGCGTGATTCAGAATCTACTAGTCGAGCATGCAATTGTTTACGTTGTTAGCTTCATCCTTGCTATGAGTAGATTCCTGATGCCGCTATGGCTCCTCGGAATGACAGGAAATGATGGTCAAAGATTATAGAGTACCGTGGTTAAAATTCGTCATTCTGGACAGCGACGAAGGAGCGTGATTCAGAATCTACTAGTCGAGCATGCAAGTGTTTAAGTTGTTAGCTTCATCCTTACTGTGAGTAGATTCCTGATGTCGCTATGGCTCCTCGGAATGACGGAAAATGATGGTCAAAGATTATATAGCACCGAGGTTCAAATTCGTCATTCTGGACAGCGACGAAGGAGCGTGATTCAGATTCCCCAAGAAGGAACCTAGGGTATTCCTTTACCCTAGGTCTCAATTTAATACTGGTCTTCAGACCAACCATCACTATCGGACATATCGGGTGCTCCTGGGATGGTGTTTTCTTCATCTGCCCATTCACCAAAATCAATCATTTGGCATTGTTTACTGCAGAAAGGGCGATGAGGACTTTGTTCTCCCCATTCTACGTCGGCGCCACATTGTGGACATTGAACGATGGTAACTTTAGACATAGTTGAGCGTCCCATTACTAATTGGTGTTAAAGGGTAGTATACCTAAACGAATTAAAGATGGCTTATTCAACGCGCTATTGCTGCTACGAAATTTTATCAAATATAAGCGCAATAAAGCGTTGAATTTTAGATTATGGAGGCGAGGCGTAGTGTCGTCTTAGCTGCACACAGCAAGTTCAAATTCAATATCTTGTGTGCACGCTTGACCGTTTTCAAACGACATAAACTTGATCGCAAAGCGGTTTTTATGGCCTGAAATCATAGGATACACGCCATATTCCATTGGGATGTGAAGTCTTAGAATGTTGGCTTCATCAGCGTCACTTTGGAAGAAACCTGCACGACCGATTTGAGCTTTGAAATGTCCGGTCTCTCTAGTGAGCTTTAACCATAACGAAAGCGCATCAGATAAGGGCTTTAAGCTTGCTTGCCACTGTTGTGCATCACGCTTTTTACGTTCAATAGGTAGATGAAGCCAGTAGTGTAATGCTGGCAGATCAAAACAGCATGAACCACCCGGTAGATTAAAGCGTTGACGGATAGAGCTTAGGAAGCGATCTTCTTTTAATGCTTGGCCAAAACGTTCAGCACCCATTAGTTGGCTATGAACGACATCTATCTCTTGTAGTAGGGTATTTAATGCGTCTTGATCGACACCATCAACATTGAGCCAATGGCGGTACGACAGCCGCTGCTTCTCAAGATCTTTAGCCAGTTCACTTTTCAGTTGGATTTGTTCGAAGATCTCAACCATATCGAATAACGCACGGAAAAACAGTTGATACTGATGATTTTCGCTAAACCCAGAGGCCAAGTGAGCCTGACGCAGCAGAGACTCTACTCTTAGATAAATACGAGTTTTCTCATTTAACGGATGTTCAAATTTGTGCGTGGTCATCGACATAAGCCTTTGTGAGTTTCGTTCCTATTTTCGCAGATTTTTCTTACACATGGCTAGGTACTTTTCGTGCAAATCTGTGATTTGAAGCAAAAGATCAGGGTCACTTGGATTATTCTTAACCACATCGTCTGCAAGCGCGAGCCTTTGCTCTCTTGATGCTTGAGAGGCAAGGATGGCGCGAACTTGATCTTCACTCACATTGTCTCGTTTCATCGTGCGAGATATCTGTGTATTCGGTTCTACATCGACGACAAGAACGCGATCACACAAACTATCTAGCTTGTTTTCTACGAGCAACGGCACCACAAGTAACGCATACTCTGAAGTGACTTGCTGCAAATCTTCGATCATCTTTTCACGAATTATCGGGTGCAACAGTGCGTTGAGCCATGCTTTTTCATCTGAATTCGAAAAGATTTTTTCTCTCAGCTTTGCGCGATCTAAAGTTTGGTTTTCACGAACTATATCGTGACCAAAATGTTCAATAATCGCGTTTAGGCCGGGAGTACCTGGCTCGACAACTTCTCTTGCTACAATGTCGGCATCGACGATATCGATTTTAAATTGTTGTTTGAACAGATTCGCGACGGTTGTTTTTCCACTAGCGATACCACCTGTTAAACCAATAACCAAAGCCATTTACACTCCTAGAACTGAAGTAAAGTACCAGTTTAAAATCTGGTCGCCCCAAATTAAGCTTATCCAACCAGCAATTGCTAAGTAAGGACCGAAAGGGAAAGCTTTTTCAATTCCCTGCTTTTGCAAGCGTAGTTGAATGATGCCAAATACGATGCCAACCACAGAAGAAAGTAGAATGATCATCGGCAGTGACTGCCAACCTAGCCAAGCTCCTAGTGCCGCTAGTAGTTTAAAATCACCATACCCCATTCCTTCTTTACCAGTAAGTAACTTAAAGCCCCAGTAAACGGACCAGAGACATAGGTAACCAGCAATAGCACCAATGACAGAATCTTGTAGAGTAACAGGACTTATTTCGACTAATGCTAAGGCAATGCCAGCCCAAGTTAATGGTAATGTTAATTGGTCAGGTAACAACATAGTATCGAGATCGATAAATGTTGCAGCGATTAAGATAAAAGTGAAAAAGAGTAGTGCAACGGTAAAGTAACTAAAACCAAAGTGGTAAGCGACAAAGCCTGAGCAGAATGCAGTGAGCAGTTCAATCAGTGGATAGCGTGTGCTAATGGTTGTCTGACAGTTGTGACATTTGCCTTTTAAAAGCAGCCAGCTAATCACAGGAATGTTGTCGCGAATACGTATCGGTGTTGCGCATTTCTGGCAGGAGGAGCGTGGGACGCTCAAGGTCAGCACTTCTTTAGGAGGTTCTATTTTGTATTCAGGAAATGACTCGGCACATTCGCGTCGCCATTCTAGTTCCATGATTTTAGGTAGTCGATAAATAACCACATTGAGGAAGCTACCCACGATAAGACCGAAGATGGTGGCAAACACAACGAATAGCCAAGGGTAGTACTGGAATACTTCCATATTTGTCTCTTGAGCGATGAGTGAAATCAGCAAGATGCTGTTTTAAAGGAGTTAACAGCTCATTCTAGCCCAATACACTCATTAAGTTAAAGATTGGCAAGTACATTGCTGTCACTAATCCGCCAACAACGATACCTAAAAATACGATAATTAGTGGCTCTAGAATTTTACTAAGGTTGTCGACGGTGTTGTCGACTTCAAACTCGTAGATCGTTGCAACTTTATTGAGCATATCGTCAAGTCGACCAGACTCTTCACCGATCATGACCATTTGTAACACTAATTCAGGGAACACATTACAGTTACGCATGGCAACATACATTGGCATACCTGCGGCGGTATCACGGTAAACTTCTTCTATGGCGAGTTGATAGTGTAAGTTTCCTGAGGTTTTTGATGTGGTTTTTAAACTGGTTAGAATTGGAATACCCGCTGTAAAGCTTGTGGCGAGTGTTCGACTAAATTTGGCGATAGCGGCTTTTGATAATACAGGCCCAAGGACCGGAAATTTAAGCACAGAGCGGTTGAGCATTAAGCGAAAAGAATCTGAACGCTTAGAGAGGATTCTCACCGAAATGAATAAACTAATGGAGCCTAGTGCGATAAACGGACTCCAGTTTTGTGTCCAGGCGGAAAGATCTAATACTTGCCTGGTAAACCACGGTAAGTCAGCACCAAAACCAACAAACATTTTTTCAAACTCGGGAATGACTTTGGTGAGCATGATAAACGACACGCCTAACGCTACTAGAACTACCATGGCTGGGTAGATCAGTGCTTTGATCACTTTCGCACGGAGTTGTTCATTTTTTTCTCGGTAGGTGGCTAAGCGCTCGAACACTTCTGCTAAGTTACCGGATTGCTCACCTGTGGCGATAAGATCGGTATAGAGTGGGTCAAAGTGTTCACTTGCAGTGCGCATGGCTTTTGACATGGGCGTCCCCGCTTCAACGGCGCGTGTCACGCTCATCAAAATGGATTTCATCTCTGCTTTTTTATGATTTTCTGAGACCAATTTTAAAGCCTGAACTAAGGGTACACCGGTTATCAACATCGTCGAAATCTGACGGGTAAACACCGTGATGTCTCTGCCTTTCACGCGATGGCTGAGTTTAGTGAGAAACGAGATACTGCTTTTCTTTAACTTCTTGATCTTGATGTGCTGTGCGTCTAGACGCTCGCGTACTTCAATTTCTGTCATCGCGAGGGTTTGTCCAGACGTCTTTTTGCCAGAACTGTTGATGCCTTTCCAGCGGAAGTTTTTAAGTTGTGGTGTAGTGCTTTTCATGGATGTGACTGCTGATTAAAGGATTAAAAATAAAGTACGCGCTGTAGTTCACTAAAACTTGTGATCCCTTGTTTGAGTTTTTCTATGCCCGACATTTGTAACGTGCTCATACCATTTGCGATGGCGAGTTTTTCTAGTTCATGTACCGACGCGCCTTTAATAAGCGCTTCGGAAAGAAATTCATCAAAGCGCATCACTTCATAAATCCCCGTTCGGCCGGAATAACCATGGGTACACTCATTGCATCCATCGGGATTGGCTTTAAAAATGTTGTCGCTTGCTTGAATTCCGAGATGTTGTAGCTGAACGGTAAGCTCTTGTGATTGTTTGCAGTGCGAGCACAGTTTACGGGCTAAGCGCTGGGCAATAATCAAACTAAGGGATGAGGCCAAGTTAAAGCTTTCTACGCCCATGTTTGATAAACGAATAACCGTTTCAGCCGCAGAATTGGTATGCAAGGTTGAAAGTACTAAGTGACCGGTTTGCGATGCTTTTATGGCGATTTCCGCAGTGTCTAAGTCACGAATCTCACCGACCATGACCACATCCGGGTCTTGACGTAAGAAAGAGCGCAGGGCTTCGGCAAAACCAAAACCAATCTTAGGCTGAACTTGAACTTGGTTAATGCCCGATAAGTTAATTTCTACTGGGTCTTCTGCCGTGGAAATGTTGATTTCTGGTTTATTGAGAATACTCAGCCCAGTGTACAGAGAAACGGTTTTCCCGCTCCCAGTTGGGCCTGTCATCAGAATCATGCCTTGTGGGCGACGCAGCGCATCCAAGTACAATTGTTTTTGTTGTTCGCTATAACCAAGCTTGTCGATATCCAATGACGCAGAGCTGCTGTCGAGCAGTCGTAGTACAATTTTCTCTCCAAATAGAGTAGGCAGCGTGGATACACGCATATCAATTGCGGTGTCTTGATTCAACTTGAGCTTAATACGCCCATCTTGTGGTAAACGTCGCTCTGCAATATCAAGCTTAGAGAGGATTTTGATACGAGCGGATAAGCGGCGACTCAAGTGGCTTGGTGGCTGCTGTGTTTCAATTAAGATGCCATCACAGCGTAGGCGCACGCGGTACATCTTTTCATAAGGTTCAAAGTGGATATCGGATGCGCCTTTGCGCACAGCGTCCAACAGAATTTGGTTTATGTAACGGCTAACAGGAGACTCATCTTGGCTCAAGTCTTCAATGTTGTCGATTTCATCTGCGCCCACATCAACCAGGTTGGCTAATTCTTCTTGGTTGATCTCTTTTAGCCCAGACTTTTCTTGCCCAAGTGCGCGGCCATATAAGCGCCGAATCGCAGCGGTCAGCTCGCGAAAATCAGCGAGAACAAGTTCTACTTGCAATCCTGTCGCAAAACGAAAGTCATCTTCTGCTTGTTGGTTCGTGGGGTCGGCAACCGCTAATAATAACGTTGAAGGCGTACGTTGGAGTGGGAGTGCGTTATGCCGAGTGATTAATTCACGTAGACCTAGTTGTTGACAAAGCGAAGCGTACTCGTACTGAGATAACTCGGGCTGATTTAAACCAAAGAGAGAGCTTAAGTGATCAGCGAGTTCGCTTGATGTAAATAATCCAGAACTGAGTAAAGCTTCCGGCATCGAAATGCCAGAAGCTTTGACTTGCTCAAGTAACGATTCTTCTTGGGAAAAGGTGAGTAATCCGACCTGACGAAGAATTGTTGAGAGGTTACTTTGCACGTATTATGCACCAGTGCATGTTTTAGGTAACAATTGTTCAACTGCAGGAATGTCTGATGTACAAGCCCATGCACCTGTATTTGAAGTTCTAGTAAGAACAACGGTATGGCCCGCAACAAGTGTACTAGCATCGTTTCCGGCAGCATCAAAAGTGAATGTTACAGTTCCCGCATCGACGTTCGTGGTATCCTGAGCAAATGCTACGGTACCTAAAGGCATTACAGGTACACCTAGCGCTGTTTCTTGGCCAGCAGCTGGGAATTGTCCTGTTTCTACAGTAAATGCTTCAACATTTGTTTTAGCTCCAGTCAGAGTTGCTAATACCGATGCCACTTCACTTTTCGCAACGTACTTTTGATATTGAGGAAGTGCAATTGCCGCTAAAACACCAATAACGGCCACCACAATCATTAATTCAATCAGAGTAAAACCCTGTTGTTTTTTCTGTTTACTGTTTTTCATTTTTAACCCTTTCCTAAAAATTAATAATGCTCTTGCATTGGCGAAAGATTATGGAGAGTTAAGGTGGGTTGAAAATGGGGAAGGGATGGGCTCTCGAGTGAGATAAAACTCTTTGGTGAAAAGTTGCATATCGCATGCAGAGTTTTGCGAGTAGTACTATTTTTTTAGTGGATAAAAAGAAAGGGCCAATTGGCCCTTTTAAATGATGAGTTACTCACAACTCACTGAGTTAGTTGAAGTAATTGAGATTGTGTTGCTTTTATTATTTGAAGCGCATCGAAAGATCCATCGCTTTTAGATGCTTAGTCAACGCGCCTACCGAAATGTAATCGACACCGGTTTCTGCGTATTCTGCGATGGTCTCTAGCGTAATGTTGCCGGAGTTCTCTAAAGCGGCACGACCTGCGTTAATCGCTACGGCTTCACGCATCATTTCTTTTGTGAAGTTATCGAGCATGATGATGTCGGCACCAGCCTCTATCGCTTGTTTCAACTCTTCTAAGCTTTCCGTTTCGACTTCTACCGGTTTGCCTGGGTTAAGCTCTTTCGCTTTTTGGATGGCTTGAGTGATGCCACCACAAGCAATAATGTGGTTTTCTTTAATGAGGTAAGCGTCGAACACGCCGATGCGATGGTTAAAGCCTCCACCACACGTCACGGCGTATTTTAGTGCGCTACGCAGACCAGGAATGGTTTTGCGTGTGTCGAGTAGACGACACTCAGTATGCGCGATTTTTTCAGCGTACTCTGCGGTAACTGTTGCGCAGCCAGACAGCGTTTGGATGAAGTTCATTGCGTTACGCTCACCAGTCAACAAGTCACGAGCAGGGCCTGTCAGCGTGCAAAGGGTTTGGTTAGGTTCGACTTTATCGCCGTCCTTTACGTGCCATTCAATGCTGACCTTGCCACCGAGCTGTTTAAAAACTTCATCAGCCCATGCTTGACCACAGAACACACCATGCTCACGAGTAATAATCGTTGCGGTATTAACCGCATCGGCAGGGATCAAAGATGCAGTAATGTCGTTATCTGCGTCGACACTGCCACCTAGATCTTCTTTTAAGGTATCAGCGACAGAGCGAGTGATCTCTAAAGGGAGTTGTTGTTTAAGGTATTCTAGGCGTTCTTGAATGTTGTGTGTGTTCTTCATCGCAAATCTTGTCTTGAAAGGGAGATGGCAACGAATGATACTCTCCGGTGTCAATAATTTCAGCAGTTAATTTGCAAAGTAGAGAGGTTGATATGCGCCCAATTATCGAGAATGGCTGGCTGACACAAGCAAAGCATGTTCCGTCACCATTTTTTGATGCCCGCTCTGATATAAACGACATCTCTCTGCTGGTGGTACACAATATCAGTTTGCCTCCTGGGCAGTTTGGTGGACCATATATAGAGGACTTCTTCACTGGCAAGCTAGATCCAAGTGAACATCCATTTTTTGAAGTTATTCACAAAATGGGCGTTTCTGCACATTGCTTGATTAAGAGAAACGGCGAGGTTGTTCAATTTGTTTCTTTTCTCGATAGAGCATGGCATGCCGGTCAATCCAGTTTCGCAGGCAGGGAGCGTTGTAATGACTATTCCATTGGTATCGAGCTTGAAGGGACAGAATTTACTGCCTACACAGAAGCGCAATATCAATCACTTGCAGAGATCACTGAGGTGATTATGCAGTCTTATCCTCAAATCACCCCGCAACGAATTACCGGTCATCAATATATTGCGCCCTTGAGAAAAAGCGATCCTGGTCTAAGCTTTGATTGGGTGAAATATAGACTGCTTATACAGCGTTGATTTGTAGCGAAAGTGTAAATTCAAAAAAGCGAAATAAATAAGGCATACGATCAGGTATGCCTTTTTTTGATACCAGAAATATTAATGATTGTTAAAAGTTAACTACATTTTTACGCTCGTATATGCCGTTTTGGTGAATAAATAGACTGATAATTTTGTCATTTTCTGTATTTCTTTTCCAAAACTGCTAGCACGTCGACTTCCCATTTGTATGCTTTATGTAATTGGTCATACCAATTCTATTGCTGTTTTAACAGTCGATTGTTATCAGAGTGTTGGAAGTAAGCTCGTTCTATGATTTAGGTCAATTTTCGGCTGGACAGTGGCGTTTTAATTATGTTAATTTCTGCACCAACTTAAAATTGGTATTACCAATTACCTGCAAGAGTAGAAGAACAATAAATTATGGCTTATCAAAGGATTCGTCAGCCAAAACTCTCTGATGTTATAGAACAAGAGTTAGAAAGGTTGATAGTGGAAGGAACATTGTCTCCGGGGCAACAACTGCCTCCAGAGCGTGAACTGGCAAAACAGTTCGATGTGTCTCGTCCTTCAGTCCGAGAGGCCATTCAACGCTTGGAAGCGAAGCGTTTGTTGACTCGTCGCCAAGGTGGCGGAACATTCGTAAGTGAGAATATCTGGAAGAGCTTTTCAGATCCCTTGTTGAATTTGTTGTCTAGTCATTCTGAAACCCAGCTTGATGTGCTTGAGTCTCGTCATGCGATGGAAGGAATTTCAGCCTACTTTGCAGCTTTACGTGGTACCGAAGAAGATTTTGCGCGTATTCAAGGTTGCCTTGAGCGCATTAGCCAAGAGCAAGCAAACAACGATATCGAAGCTGAATCTGCGGAAGTAATGCAATTTTTGATCGCTTTGACAGAAGCCGCGCACAACGTGGTTTTGTTGCACATTGTTCGAAGCTTAGCACCTTTGCTTGAGCAAAATATTCTACAAAATTTTAAATTACTACGTCGCCGCCCAGAAGCGGTCGAGAAAGTCAGTAAACACCGAGCCAATATCGTGGATGCGATTGTTTCTGGTCAGCCTGAAAAGGCGCGAGAAATGTCCCACTCGCACTTGGCTTACATCGAAGAAACATTGTTGGATTTGACTCGAGAAGAGTCTCGACGAGAGCGTTCTCTACGTCGAATTCAGCAGGGTAATGACTCGTAAGAGCGTTACTTAAATAAGTAGATCCAACCAACAGAAGGATAGATCGCCATGTCTGATATGAAGCATGACGTAGATGCACTGGAAACTCAAGAATGGCTACAAGCGCTTGAGTCAGTTGTACGTGAAGAAGGTCTAGAGCGTGCTCAATTCCTATTAGAGCAAGTTCTAGATAAAGCACGTCTAGACGGTGTTGATATGCCAACAGGTATCACAACTAACTACATCAACACGATTCCTGCAGACCAAGAACCAGCATACCCAGGTGACACAACACTTGAGCGTCGTATTCGCTCAATTATTCGTTGGAACGCTATCATGATCGTTCTACGTGCATCTAAGAAAGACCTAGAGCTAGGCGGCCACATGGCGTCTTTCCAGTCTTCTGCTGCGTTCTACGAGACATGTTTCAACCACTTCTTCCGTGCGCCAAACGAGAAGGATGGTGGCGACCTAGTTTACTACCAAGGTCACATTTCACCAGGTATCTACTCACGTGCATTCGTTGAAGGTCGTCTAACTGAAGAGCAGCTAGACAACTTCCGTCAAGAAGTAGACGGAAAAGGTATTCCTTCATACCCGCACCCTAAACTGATGCCTGAATTCTGGCAGTTCCCGACAGTATCGATGGGCCTAGGTCCAATCGCTTCTATCTACCAAGCTCGTTTCCTTAAGTACCTAGAAGGCCGTGGTCTTAAAGATACTTCAGAGCAGCGCGTTTACGCGTTCCTAGGTGACGGTGAGATGGATGAGCCAGAATCACGTGGTGCTATCTCTTTCGCTGCGCGTGAGAAACTAGACAACCTATGCTTCCTAATCAACTGTAACCTACAGCGTCTAGATGGCCCTGTAATGGGTAACGGTAAGATCATTCAAGAACTTGAAGGTCTGTTCAAAGGTGCTGGTTGGAACGTAGTGAAGGTAATCTGGGGTAACAACTGGGATTCACTACTAGCTAAAGATACGACTGGTAAGCTTCTACAGCTTATGAATGAAACGATCGACGGCGACTACCAAACATTCAAATCAAAAGATGGCGCGTACGTACGTGAGCACTTCTTTGGTAAGTACCCAGAGACAGCTGCACTTGTTGCTGACATGACTGATGACGAAATCTTCGCACTTAAGCGTGGTGGTCACGAGTCTTCTAAGCTATACGCGGCATACAAAAACGCGGCAGAAACTAAAGGTCGTCCAACAGTAATCCTAGCTAAGACTGTTAAAGGTTACGGCATGGGTGAAGCGGCTGAAGGTAAGAACATCGCGCACCAAGTTAAGAAGATGGACATGACTCACGTACTACACCTACGTGACCGTCTAGGTCTTCAAGACATCCTAACTGACGAAGCAGTGAAAGAACTTCCGTACCTGAAACTTGAAGAAGGTTCAAAAGAGTACGAATACCTACACGCTCGTCGTAAAGCGCTACACGGCTACACGCCACAGCGTCTACCAAAATTCACTCAAGAATTCATCGTTCCTGAGCTAGAAGAATTCAAGCCACTACTAGAAGAACAGAAGCGTGATATCTCTTCTACTATGGCATTCGTACGTGCACTAAACGTTCTACTTAAGAACAAGAACATTGGTAAGAACATCGTTCCTATCATTGCTGACGAAGCACGTACATTCGGTATGGAAGGTCTGTTCCGTCAAATCGGTATCTACAACCCGCACGGTCAAACTTACACACCAGAAGACCGTGGCGTTGTTTCTTACTACAAAGAAGCGACTTCAGGTCAGGTTCTACAAGAAGGTATCAACGAGCTAGGTGCTATGTCTTCATGGGTTGCTGCTGCGACTTCATACTCGACAAACGACCTACCAATGATCCCGTTCTACATCTACTACTCAATGTTCGGCTTCCAACGTGTTGGCGACATGGCGTGGATGGCTGGTGACCAACAAGCACGTGGTTTCCTACTAGGTGCAACTGCGGGTCGTACAACGTTGAACGGTGAAGGTCTACAGCACGAAGACGGCCACTCGCACATTTTGGCGGGTACGGTTCCTAACTGTATTTCTTACGACCCAACATTCGCGTACGAAGTAGCAGTAATCATGCAAGACGGTATCCGTCGCATGTACGGTCCAGAACAAGAAAACGTGTTCTACTACCTAACGCTAATGAACGAAAACTACGCAATGCCAGCAATGCCAGAAGGCGCTGAAGAAGGCATCCGTAAAGGTATCTACAAGCTAGAAACTTACACGGGCGACAAAGCGAAAGTTCAGCTAATGAGCTCTGGTACTATCATGAATGAAGTACGTAAAGCAGCTCAAATCCTAAGCGAAGATTACGGTGTTGCTTCTGATGTTTACTCTGTAACGTCATTCAACGAACTAACTCGCGATGGCCAAGATGCAGAGCGTTTCAACATGCTTCACCCAGAAGCGGAAGCGAAAGTACCTTACATCCAAACAGTAATGGGTACTGAACCTGCTATCGCAGCAACTGACTACATGAAGAACTACGCAGAGCAGGTTCGTGCATACATTCCTGCTGAGTCTTTCAAAGTTCTTGGTACTGATGGCTTCGGTCGTTCAGACAGCCGTGAAAACCTACGTCGTCACTTCGAAGTGAACGCAGGTTACGTAGTAGTAGCAGCGCTAACTGAACTAGCGAAACGTGGCGAAGTTGAGAAATCTGTAGTTGCAGAAGCAATTAAGAAATTCGACATCGACACAGAGAAAACAAACCCGCTATACGCTTAATTAAGAAGGTAGATAAGAAATGGCAATCGAAATTAATGTACCAGACATCGGTGCGGATGAGGTTGAAGTTACTGAGATTCTTGTAAGCGTTGGCGACAAGGTTGAAGAAGAGCAATCTCTGATCACAGTTGAAGGCGATAAAGCTTCTATGGAAGTTCCTGCTTCTCAAGCGGGTATCGTTAAAGAAATCAAAGTTGCAGAAGGCGACAAGGTTTCTACTGGTTCTCTAATCATGATTTTCGAAGCCGAGGGTGCAGCTGACGCTGCACCTGCTCCTGCGGCAGAAGCAGCTCCAGCAGCAGCTCCAGCTCCAGCAGCAGCGGCAGAACTAAAAGAAGTTCACGTACCAGACATCGGTGGTGATGAAGTAGAAGTTACTGAAATCATGGTTGCCGTTGGCGACAGCATCGAAGAAGAGCAATCTCTTCTAACTGTTGAAGGCGACAAAGCTTCTATGGAAGTTCCAGCGCCATTCGCAGGTACTCTAAAAGAGATCAAAGTTGCAGCAGGCGATAAAGTATCGACTGGCTCACTTATCATGGTATTCGAAACAGCAGGTTCAGGCGCTCCAGCAGCACCAGTGGCAGATGAAGCTCCTGCGGCAGCAGCTCCAGCAGCGTCTGCGGCAAAAGAAGTGAACGTTCCAGATATCGGCGGCGACGAAGTTGAAGTTACTGAGATCATGGTTGCGGTTGGCGACACAGTGGAAGAAGAGCAATCTCTAATCACTGTTGAAGGTGACAAAGCTTCTATGGAAGTTCCTGCACCATTCGCTGGCACAGTTAAAGAAATCAAGATTGCAGCTGGCGACAAAGTGTCTACTGGCTCACTAATCATGGTATTCGAAGTGGCGGGTGCAGCACCTGCTCCTGCATCAGCTCCAGCTCAAGCGGCAGCACCTGCAGCTCCGGCTCCTAAAGCAGAAGCTCCAGCGGCAGCAGCTCCAGCAGCGACTGGCGATTTCAAAGAAAACGATGAGTACGCTCACGCGTCTCCAGTTGTTCGTCGTCTAGCGCGTGAATTTGGCGTTAATCTTTCTAAGGTTAAAGGTTCTGGTCGTAAGAGCCGTATCCTAAAAGAAGACGTTCAAGCTTACGTGAAAGATGCGCTTAAGCGTCTTGAGTCTGGCGCAGGTGCAGCAGCATCTGGCAAAGGCGACGGCGCGGCTCTTGGTCTACTACCATGGCCAAAAGTGGACTTCAGCAAGTTTGGTGAGACAGAAGTTCAACCGCTATCTCGCATTAAGAAGATCTCTGGCGCAAACCTACACCGTAACTGGGTAATGATCCCGCACGTTACACAGTGGGATAACGCAGACATCACGGCTCTTGAAGCATTCCGTAAAGAGCAAAACGCGATTGAAGCGAAGAAAGACACTGGCATGAAGATCACACCACTTGTGTTCATCATGAAAGCGGTAGCTAAAGCGCTTGAAGCGTTCCCAGCGTTCAACTCTTCTCTATCAGAAGACGGTGAGAGCCTAATTCTGAAGAAATACGTGAATGTTGGTATCGCGGTAGATACACCAAACGGTCTAGTTGTTCCTGTATTTAAAGACGTGAACAAGAAAGGCATCTACGAGCTATCTGAAGAGCTAATGGCGGTTTCTAAGAAAGCACGTGCTGGTAAGCTAACTGCGGCTGACATGCAAGGTGGCTGTTTCACTATCTCTAGCCTAGGCGGTATCGGCGGTACAGCGTTTACTCCAATCGTAAACGCACCAGAAGTTGGTATCCTAGGTGTGTCTAAGTCAGAAATGAAACCGGTATGGAACGGTAAAGAGTTCGAACCGCGTCTACAACTTCCACTGTCTCTATCATACGACCACCGTGTGATCGATGGTGCTGAAGGTGCGCGCTTCATCACTTACCTAAACTCATGTCTATCTGACATTCGTCGTCTAGTTCTGTAATAGAAATTAGATGAATGAGAGGCGGCAACTTAGCCGCCTCTGCTAATCATAATTACCGACAATTTGGTTATCAGCCTTGCTTCGTTCAGGGTTTTCACAATCGAATTGTTGTCTAGCTCACAGGCTAAATTGATTTACTTTTCACACCATTAACATCTCTGTAAACTGTTAGCGGTCTGAAAATAACTGTTTAAAACAAATCTCTCTTAAACATAAAAAATCGATACCCACTCAGCCTGTTAGGGATAATGACTACAAGAGGTCAAAATGAGCAAAGAAATTAAAGCCCAAGTTGTTGTACTTGGTTCTGGTCCTGCTGGTTACTCCGCTGCATTCCGTTGTGCGGACTTAGGTCTTGAAACTGTACTAGTTGAACGTTACAGCACGCTTGGCGGTGTATGTCTGAACGTGGGTTGTATCCCATCTAAAGCACTGCTTCACGTTTCTAAAGTAATTGAAGAAGCGAAAGCGATGGCTGACCACGGCGTTGTGTTCGGTGAGCCTCAAACAGACATCAGCAAAATCCGCATCTGGAAAGAAAAAGTTGTTAACCAACTAACTGGCGGCCTAAGCGGTATGGCTAAGATGCGTAACGTAACAGTAGTTAACGGTTACGGTAAGTTCACTGGCCCTAACTCTATCCTTGTAGAAGGCGAAGGTGAGCCAACAGTTGTTAACTTTGACAACGCAATCGTTGCGGCTGGTTCTCGTCCAATCAAACTGCCATTTATCCCGCATGAAGACCCACGTATTTGGGACTCTACTGACGCTCTTGAACTAAAAGAAGTGCCAGAAAAACTGCTTATCATGGGCGGTGGTATCATCGGTCTAGAAATGGGTACGGTTTACCACTCTCTAGGTTCTAAAGTTGAAGTTGTTGAAATGTTTGACCAGGTAATTCCTGCAGCAGACAAAGATATCGTGAAAGTATTTACTAAGCGTATCAAAGACAAGTTCAAGCTAATGCTAGAAACGAAAGTAACAGCAGTTGAAGCAAAAGAAGACGGTATCTACGTTTCAATGGAAGGCAAGAAAGCGCCAGCTGAAGCTGAGCGTTACGATGCGGTTCTAGTTGCTATCGGTCGTGTACCAAATGGTAAGCTAATCGACGGTGAAAAAGCGGGTCTAGAAATTGACGAGCGCGGCTTCATCAACGTTGATAAGCAAATGCGTACTAACGTTCCTCACATCTTCGCGATCGGTGATATCGTTGGTCAACCAATGCTTGCTCACAAAGGTGTGCATGAAGGTCACGTAGCTGCTGAAGTTATCTCTGGTAAGAAGCACTACTTCGACCCTAAAGTTATCCCTTCAATTGCGTACACTGAGCCAGAAGTGGCTTGGGTTGGTAAGACTGAAAAAGAAGCGAAAGAAGAAGGCATCAAGTACGAAGTAGCAACATTCCCGTGGGCAGCATCAGGTCGTGCAATCGCATCTGACTGTGCAGATGGTATGACTAAGCTAATCTTCGACAAAGAAACTCACCGCGTAATCGGTGGTGCTATCGTTGGTACTAACGGTGGTGAACTACTTGGTGAAATCGGCCTTGCAATTGAGATGGGCTGTGATGCAGAAGATATCGCTCTGACTATCCACGCTCACCCAACTCTACACGAGTCTGTAGGTCTAGCTGCTGAAGTATTTGAAGGTTCAATCACTGACCTGCCAAACAAAAAAGCAGTTAAGAAGAAGTAAGCTTTTCTGACTGAATAATAGAAGCCGCTGCATTGCAGCGGTTTTTTTATGCTTGTTATATAGAAATATAAATGTGTGCTGATCTGACTGCAGACAATAAAAAGCCCACCAAACGGTGGGCTGACATATATCACGAGTTAAGCTTTAGTGTTCACGGTTGTAAATGCAAAGCATATCTAAGTATGAATTCACTAGATGTTTCAGCTCCGCTTCACCTTTAGCGCGGTTCGCTTGGACAAACAGTGAGTAACAAATACCGTGGAACAGGTTCGCCAAGTGTTCTGAATCGTGCTGGTCACACACTTCGCCACGTTCAATTGCTTTAATGAACATGTTTTGTACCAGCAACTGGTTAGTACGGTTAGTTGAAACAAACAATGGCCATACTTCGTCACGTGTTGAAGCACTCCACTCGAACCATACTTTTAGCCAGTGACAGTCTTGGCTGACAAGCTCAATCATCGCATTAGTAATATTGGCGATGTTTTCACGTGCGTGTAAGTCTAGGTCTATGTTATCCGATAGGAAGTTTGAGAACTGACGTACGACGTGATTGAGAACTTCATCCACCAAGTCTTCGCGTGTAGGGAAGTAGTTAAAAACAGTCGCCACAGAAACTTGAGCAATTTCTGCGATATCTGCGTGACCACCACGACCGATGCCGCGGCGCGCAAATACTTCCAATGCGATTTCCATTAACTGTTGCTTACGCTTAATTGGAGAAAGCCTAGTTCTAGGTCTCTTTGCAATTGAGTCCATATCCATTTTCCTTGCCATTTGAGTTGATATTGGGGGTAACCCCCTAATTGATTATTTTAATAGTTGCTTAAAGCAGTGATGAGTGTAATGGTGCATATGCACAAGGTCAACATCTGTAGAACAATTTATATACAGTAATGTCATTATTATTGATAAATTTAGCTATGAACTTTATAAAACTAAGACCTTCTTCCAAGATTTTTTGGCAACAGGATGCGACTTTCAACCCAATGAACGTGGTGATACACTACACGCCGTAAGATTAGGTGATCGTTTGCGTGCGACTTACCTCAACCCACAAATTTAGATTGAGCACAGTATGAAACATACAATAGAAGTCATGATTTCTGAGCAAGAAGTTCAGGAGCGAGTTCGTGAATTAGGCAAACAAATTACAGAGCGTTATCAAGGTAGTGAAGATCTTGTGTTGGTAGGCTTATTGCGAGGCTCATTTGTATTTATGGCAGACTTGGCACGTGCTATCGAACTGACTCACCAAGTTGATTTTATGACTGCGTCAAGCTACGGCAATACGATGGAAAGCTCACGTGACGTTCGTATCTTGAAAGATTTGGATGATGACATCAAAGGTAAAGATATTCTGCTTGTTGAAGACATCATTGACACTGGTAACACACTAAATAAAATCCGTGAGATTCTTTCGCTACGTGAGCCGAAGTCTATCGCTATTTGTACGCTCCTAGATAAGCCATCTCGTCGTGAAGTGAATGTTCCTGTGGATTGGATTGGTTTCGAAATTCCAGATGAATTTGTCGTTGGGGTGGGTATTGATTACGCGCAGAAATACCGCCACTTACCATACATCGGTAAAGTTGTACCTCAAGAATAATCATTGAGTTCAGCATTAAAAATAAAAAAACGCCCATTTAAGATGGGCGTTTTTTGTTCAACTTTTAGATATGACTTAGCGACAAAGCAGCTTGTTGTCTGTATTTAGAATCGTCGAAAGAGCTTTCTGGTAAGACGCTTCTACGGTTTCCTTAGAGTTAGAACGAATGCCTAAGTACTCTAAGCGACCATCTTCAATTCCGTATACCACACCATGAATTTCAACATCTTGCCCACGCTCCCAAGCGTTTTGCAGGATGGTTGAGTTACCCAAGTTGTACACTTGCTCTGCAACATTAAGCTCGCCTAGTTTATCCGCTCGATCTTGTTGCGGCATTTGATCTAGGTAAGTGCGGTGTTTGAAATAGATATCTCTGATATGTAACAGCCAATTATTAATAAGACCTAGCTTAGGGTTATCAATGGCTGCGTTTACACCACCACATCCATAGTGCCCACAGACAATGATGTGTTTAACCTTAAGAACGTCTACAGCGTACTGGACGACCGATAGACAGTTGAGATCAGTATGGATAACTTGGTTTGCAACATTCCGATGAACAAAGAGTTCACCTGAGTATAGTCCGGTTAGTCGCTCGGCAGGGACGCGGCTATCAGAGCAGCCAATCCAAAGAAAATCAGGCTTTTGACCCTCTGCGAGTTTTGCGAAGTATTCAGGTCGATCAGATTTGATCTCTTGAGACCATTTCGAATTGTTTTCAAATAACTGTTTTATTTCCGGCATTTTGCAAACTACTTCCCTTAAAAGACAAAATCGCTGCCGCTGTTTGTGTGCACATGCAAGCGATCAGTGTTGTAACTATACACAATGTTACAATTTCGATCTCGTTAAATATTCGTCAGATAGGACTCATCTGACTAGTTTTCATTAAGAAAAAAGTAAAATCTGGTGAAACTATTTGTGGTGTGAATTTAGCCTTAATCTATTTATGGTTTAAATTTTCGCCTAGCTCGTTAAAGTAGTGATATTTTACTTTTTAAAATTGAATGCAGGGAAAATCAGCAGTGTTCGGTAGTCGTTTTGAAGATATCAATTTCAAAGGGGATGTGTTTGGCGGGGTAACCACGGCGATTATCTCTCTCCCTCTGGCGTTAGCGTTTGGTGTTGCATCCGGAGCCGGGGCTGAGGCCGGCCTTTGGGGGGCAATAATGGTCGGTTTGTTTGCCTCGTTATTTGGTGGTTCTAATACGTTAATATCAGAACCGACAGGGCCAATGACGGTAATCATGACCGCAGTATTAACCAGTATGATGGCGAAATACCCAGAAACGGGCATGGCTATGACTTTCACAGTTGTCATGATGGCTGGCGCGTTCCAAATCCTATTGGGGACGTTAAAACTGGGTAAATACGTTACCTTGATGCCTTACAGCGTTATTTCTGGGTTTATGTCTGGCATAGGTGTGATTCTTATCATTCTGCAGTTATCGCCTTTGATGGGGCATGCTGCGCCTTCAGGGGGAGTACTCGGAACGTTATCTGCTTTGCCGGAGACCATTTCTAACCTTAAGTTCAGTGAGTTGTTTTTGGGACTACTGACTTTGGGGATTCTTTTTTTCTTCCCTAAGCAATATCGTAAATACGTTCCTGCACAGCTCGTGGCATTGGTCGCGGTGACTTTATTGTCTGTGATTCTCTTTGATACAGAAGATATTCGTCGTATCGGTGAAATTCCTGCTGGGTTACCTTCTCTCGTCGCACCATACATTGACACAGATATGTTTGTCGAGATGGTCATTGATGCATTAGTGCTAGGCACATTAGGTTGTATTGATACTTTGTTAACGGCAGTTATCGGTGACTCATTAACTCGTAAAGAACACGACTCAGATAAAGAGCTGCGAGGTCAAGGGTTAGCTAACATGATCTCAGGCTTGTTTGGTGCGCTGCCGGGGGCGGGGGCTACCATGGGGACGGTAACGAATATCCAAGTTGGGGCTCGTTCGCCATTATCTGGTGTGATTCGTGCACTAATGTTGGCGTTGGTTGTACTGGTTGCTGGCGGGTTAACAGAGCCAATCCCGATGGCTGTGTTAGCAGGCATTGCGGTGTATGTTGGCTTTAACATCCTAGACTGGAGCTTTATTCAGAGGGCACATAAGGTAAGTTTTTCCGGAATGGCGGTGATGTATGGCGTTATGTTGCTTACAGTATTCGTTGATCTTATCGTTGCGGTGGGTTTAGGCGTCTTTATCTCGAACATTATCATCATCGAGCGTTTGAGCCGAGAGCAGGCGCGACAAGTAAAAGCGATCAGCGACGCGGATGAAGATGATGTGCCGCTGACTGACAGCGAGCGTGGCTTGTTGGATCGTGCGAATGGTAAAGTGCTGTTCTTTTATCTTTCCGGTCCGATGATCTTTAGTGTTTCTAAAGCCATTTCACGTCAACACTCTAGTATTTCGGACTATGACGTGATGATTCTCGATCTTACGGATGTACCAATGATTGATGTGACCGTCGGTTTGGCATTAGAGAATGCGATTAAGGATGCTCTCGATGCCAATTGTGCCGTGTATTTATTATGCCCGAATGAGCGAACACGAGAACAGCTAGAGAAATTCCATGTGATTGACCTTGTCCCGGATGAAAATATGTACCAATTCCGTTACGAAGCATTGAATGCGGCGGTGGCACATGTTGAGGCAGACCAGTATCAGCGCATAACGGCGTAATCATTCTGACAGTTAAAAACGCAACAGTTTCCTGTTGCGTTTTTTTATGCTCTATTTTGTCTTACTTAGAGATAACCTTTACGAGGTAAGGGTTATATTTCCAATATTATCGAAAGGTTTATTTGTAATCATCGTTATTCAACGATAAACTGATGGACCTCCAGTACGATACCCAAGGCGATTTTGTAGTAAACCGCTGCTAAATATGAGTCGGTATTAGTAATCACAAACAAACGGCAATCAAGACCTTATGTACGCATTAGAAATTGAACAATTGCGCAAGACGTATGCAGGTGGCTTTGAGGCGTTAAAAGGTATAAGTCTCCAAGTGAAAAAGGGTGACTTCTACGCGCTTCTGGGTCCCAATGGTGCAGGAAAATCGACCACGATTGGCATCATTTCCTCCTTAGTGAATAAAACCTCCGGAACGACGAAAGTTTTCGGTTATGACATTGATACCGACCTCGAATTGGCCAAGCAGAATTTAGGCTTGGTGCCACAGGAGTTCAACTTCAACCAGTTTGAAACCGTTGAGCAAATTGTGATGCAGCAAGCTGGCTATTACGGTGTGTCTAAAGTATTAGCCAAAGAAAGAGCAGAAAAATACCTGAAAAAATTGGATTTATGGGAAAAACGCCAAGAGCGTGCTCGTAACCTATCCGGTGGGATGAAGCGTCGTTTAATGATCGCAAGAGCTTTGATGCACGAGCCGCAGTTACTCATTTTAGATGAACCAACGGCTGGAGTGGATATTGAACTACGCCGCTCAATGTGGGGGTTTCTGAAAGAGATCAACCAAGAGCAAGGAATTACGATTATTTTAACGACACACTACCTAGAAGAAGCGGAGATGCTGTGTCGAAATATCGGCATTATTAATCGTGGTGAGCTGATTGAAAATACCACCATGAAGGCGTTACTAGGTAAGCTAAGCGTCGAGACATTTATCTTGGATATTGAGTCAGAAGTCGAGGTGCCTGAGCTTGAAGGTGTTAATCGACAAAGTATTGTTGATGGCTCTTTAGAGATAGAACTAGATAAAAGCCAAGGATTGAATTCGGTATTCAGTCAGTTAACAGAGCATGGCATTAAAGTTCTCTCAATGCGTAACAAAGCCAACCGACTTGAAGAGTTGTTTGTCAGCATTGTAAGAGAGGGGAGTAATTAAATGTACGGTTTATATTGGACGGCATTTCGCAGCTTGCTGAGCAAAGAAGTTACTCGTTTTACACGTATTTGGGTGCAAACCTTAGTGCCGCCAGCCATTACGATGACGTTGTACTTCATCATTTTCGGCAATCTTATTGGCTCTCGAATTGGTGAGATGAGCGGCTTTAGTTACATGGAGTACATTGTTCCAGGTTTGATCATGATGTCGGTGATCACTAACTCATACTCGAACGTGGCGTCGTCATTCTTTAGTGCAAAGCTACAGAAGAATATTGAAGAACTGCTGGTGGCACCGGTACCAAACTATGTGATTATTGCTGGCTATGTGATGGGCGGCGTGACTCGAGGTTTGTTGGTCGGTGCAATTGTTACTTGTGTGTCACTTTTGTTCGTTGATTTGCAAGTGGAGCACTGGGGCATTATTGTCGCGACTGTCTTCATGACGTCGGTTGTATTTGCTCTCGGTGGCTTGATCAATGCGGTTTACGCAAAAACGTTTGATGATA
Organism: Vibrio sp. 1727; assembly: GCF_033344415.1. Taxonomy (NCBI): domain Bacteria; kingdom Pseudomonadati; phylum Pseudomonadota; class Gammaproteobacteria; order Vibrionales; family Vibrionaceae; genus Vibrio; species Vibrio sp. 1727. The sequence continues at coordinate 75,812 of NZ_JAWPOT010000005.1, read as the reverse complement.
TTTCGATCATCCCTACGTTTGTATTGACTCCTTTAACTTACTTGGGAGGAGTCTTTTATTCGATCAGTCTGCTGCCTGAATTTTGGCAAGGCGTTTCTAAGATCAACCCAATCGTCTACATGGTGAATGCGTTCCGCTACGGCTTTTTAGGTGTCTCGGATGTGGGCATTGTCACTTCATTTAGTGTACTTGCAGTGTTTGTTGTTGCACTGTATGCCATTGCGCATTATCTAGTAACCAAAGGGATTGGGCTAAGAAGCTAAGCCATTCTCATAAAGCAAAGAGCGGCGATTCACGCTGCTCTTTCGCGTGCATAACAATACATACCCATACAATTTTTCGGTTTTTATCATGGTAGGTTTCAATCATTTGTAATAAATGAGTGATCCTATGAATATTGTCCCGCCGCCGCCTTTCTCCTATCAGTTACTTAAGCCCAAATATTGGTCTGTATGGCTGGCATTTGGATCTTTAGCGATTCTTGTTAATGTACTGCCATACGTAGTATTGCGAATCTTAGGTAGAAGCATCGGCTGTATTGCGATGCATGTAATGAAGCGCCGACACAAGATCGCTCTGCGTAATCTCCAGCTGTGTTTCCCTGATTTTACGGATTGGCAATGTAAGGACGTAGTACGAAAAAACTTTCAATATACTGGAATGGCGATCATCGAAACCGGTATCGCTTGGTTTTGGCCAGATTGGCGGATACGTCGGATAACCTCTATTGTTGGAAAAGATCGTTTACTCGCTGAGGAAAAGAATGGACGTGGTGTGTTGGTGGTGTGCAGTCACCATTTAAACTTGGAGATAACCGCTCGTATTTTTAGCCAGTTTGCCCAAGGTTATGGCGTTTATCGCCCAAATTCGAATCCTGCTTATGAGTTTATTCAACATCGAGGTCGAACTCGTTTTGGACATCAAATGATTGATCGAAAAGACGTGAAATCAATGCTCAAAGTTCTGAAGAATGGTCATCGACTTTGGTATTTACCCGACCATGATTATGGCGTTAGCCATTCTGTTTTTGCGCCGTTTTTTGCTGTTGAACAAGCGGCGAGTACCGTCGGGTCTAGTGTTCTCATTGATGCAACAAAGTGCGCGGTTATATCTGGCGTTACAGTGAGTAAAAATCACCATTACACGCTGTACATTGGAAAAGACATTAGCGAGCGTTTCGAGAGACGTAATGCGGTTAAAGCGGCAAGCATCTTGAACCAAGAGCTTGAGAAAATGATAAAACGTGATATTCCAGCGTGGATGTGGCTGCACAAGCGGTTTAAAACTCGCCCTGAAGGGTTAGATTGCGTCTATACGTAGAGTATAAAAAAGGTCGACTAAGAGTCGACCTTTTTACTTTTATGGCTCAGAGCTTACTCTGCGTTCTCTGAGTTTGTATTGTTAGATTCAGCTTCTTCCTTCGTTTCGACAACCATATCTACCGTTTGGTTATCGATAAGACGAGCTTTGCCTAGGAACGCAGACATCAGAATAACAGCTTGTGTCGTTTCTGGTGTGATCACTTGTAATGTACGAGCATCACGAATGAAGATCTCATCAGGGTGCAGACCTGCAGCTCGAAGTTGGTCGCTTGCATCTTCGATGATCGATGCGTAGTCATCGCGGCCACCGCGAATGGCACTACTGATCCAACGCATTGTACGAGCAAGTACAGGAGCGCGTTGACGCTCGTCCAGCGTAAGCAAGCCATTGCGTGAACTCATTGCTAAACCGTCCATTTCACGTACGGTTGGTACACCGATGATTTCAATGTCCATTGCTAGGTCATCAACCATCTTGCGGATAACAGCAAGTTGTTGGAAGTCCTTCTCGCCGAAGCACGCGACATCCGGTTGTACGATGTTAAACAGCTTATTCACAATCGTCGTCACGCCACGGAAATGACCTGGTCGAGACGCGCCTTCGAGAATTGTTGATAGGCCAGGGACATCGACGAAGGTTTGCTTATCCAGACCTTCAGGGTAGATAACTTCTGGTGTTGGCGTAAATACCACATCGACCCCTTCAGAGGTTAACTTGCTTAAGTCTTCCTCTAGCGTGCGTGGGTAATTATTTAAATCGTCAGCACGATCAAACTGCATCGGATTAACAAAGATGCTTACGACAACGATATCAGCGTATTCGCGTGCTTTACGCACTAAAGTTAAGTGGCCTTCGTGAAGGTTGCCCATGGTAGGGACAAACGCCACTTTACGACCTTCACGTTTAAAGGTTTTAAGGTGTTCACGAACTGCTGAGATTTCCGCAAAAGTTTGCATGCATTTATCCTCTAGGCAATGGTATGAGCGTCGTCTGGGAATACACCGTTGGCTACATCTTCAATGTATTTAGTAACGGCTTTGCGCATATCACCTGTTTCAGCAAGAAAGTTTTTGGAGAATTTCGGCATGTAGTTGGCAGAAATACCGAACATATCATGCATCACGAGAATTTGACCATCTGTTACGTTACCTGCACCAATACCGATAACAGGAACGTCAAGCACTTGCGTAATACGTTCAGCAAGCTCAGCTGGTACGCATTCTAGTAAGACGATTTGAGCGCCTGCTTCTTGCAGCGCTAATGCGTCTTTTACCATGCGGTCTGCTTTTTCTTGATCGCGACCTTGGATTTTGTAACCACCAAAAATATTAACAGCTTGAGGAGTTAAACCAAGATGAGCACAAACTGGAACTGATCGTTCAGTGAGCATTTTCACCGTGTCGACAAGCCAGTCACCACCTTCAATTTTTACCATATTGGCACCAGCACGCATCAGTTTAGCCGCACTTTCGCAAGCTTGCTCTGGCGTGGTGTAGCTCATGAATGGCATGTCTGCCATCAACAAACAATTTGGGCTACCAGCACGTACGCAACGAGTATGGTAAGCGATATCATCGACCGTTACTGGCAGAGTATCGTTGTGACCTTGCAAAACCATACCTAGAGAATCACCAACAAGAAGTACTGGCATTTCTTGGCTTTCAAACAGTTGGGCAAAGCTCGCATCATAAGCGGTTGAAGTAGCAAATTTACGACCTTCTTGCTTCCACTTGATTAGGTCGTTGATGGTCATTTTTTTCATGGTTTTATCCTTACTAGGAGTTGGCTATGACTGCCAGATACTGAGGCCGTTTCTATCTACTTGTTCCAGTAGTTCAGAGACCTCGGTCCCATCAGGGAGTTGTAAACTTGGTGCAATTTCCGCAAGAGGGTAGAGTACGAATTCACGCTCTTTCATTCCATAATGAGGAACGATCAGCCTCTCGGAATTAATCACCTCATTGCCATAAAGCACAATGTCGAGGTCCAAGGTTCTTGGTCCCCAGCGTTCGTCTTTACGGACACGCCCTTGTTCTTGCTCTATAGCTTGTGTGCAATTGAGCAATTCAATAGGCGTCAAACTGGTGTTAATAGACACAACCGCATTGATGTAATCCGGTTGGTTTTGTGGCCCCATTGGCGTGCTGCTGTATAGCGAAGAAGCTTGAACAAACTCTGATTTAGGCAGCGTTTTTAATGCTTCAATCGCTTGCTTCGCTTGGCTGACAGGATCCGCCAAGTTACTGCCTACCGCAATGTACGCTGTAATCATGATTTGGGCTTACTCTTTTTCTTGCGATAAGTTTTACGGCGGCGCTGGCCTGTTTTCGGTGATTGACCGTCTAAGTCGGCAGCCATTGCTTGACGCATTTCTCGGCCTGCATTTTGAAAAGTTTCCCACCACTTGGCAAGCTTCTGAGTGTCACCACCTTCAATTTCACCGCGCATTTCAAGAAAATCAAAGCCAGCTCTAAATTTATTGAGCTCCATAAGACGGAATGCACGTTTACCGTTACGTCGTGGAAGACGAAGCTGTAACTGCCAAATCTCGCGAATGGTTGCGGTGTGGCGTCTTGGAATGGCAATTGTGCGAACTTGCTCGTCAAGAATGATGTTGCTCGCTTCCATAATGGCGTCGTAATGGCCTAAGTTGCGCTCTTCCATCAGTTCATCGGCTTTCGCACACAGTGGGTACCACAGCATTGCAGCAAACATAAATGCTGGATTGATGCGTTTCCCATCTTCGATGCGCATGTCGGTAGAATCTAGGACAAGATCCAACATCTGCTCAGTATGAGAGGAGTAATCTTCTGTAAAGTGCGCTGCAATCGTCGGGAATAGTTGCTGGAATAGGTTGTACTCACGCAGTAGGTGGTAGGTTTCTAAGCCATGACCGGATTGCAATAATTTGAGTGACTCTTCAAAAAGACGCGCTGACGGAATGTCACCGAGCAACGGTGCCATGTGTTCGATTGGCGCTGCGGTGTCTTCTTCAATATCAAAGTCTAGTTTTACCGCGAAACGAACCGCACGCAGCATGCGCACAGGGTCTTCACGGTAGCGTGTTTCTGGATCACCAATCAGTCGAATTAGGCGATCTTCTAAATCTTCAATACCACGTGCGTAGTCGTGAATCGAGTAATCTGCGATGTTGTAGTACATCGAGTTAATCGTGAAATCACGGCGCTCAGCATCTTCATCGATGGTGCCGTAGACGTTGTCACGCAGCAGCATACCCTCTTTTGATTGCTGAGAAATGCTCTTATTCTTTTGCTCTTGGTGGTGACCACGGAATGTCGCAACCTCAATGATGTCTCGGCCAAACATAATATGAGCCAAGCGGAAGCGGCGACCAATCAAACGGCAGTTACGAAATAGCTGTTTGATCTGTTCCGGCGTTGCGTTGGTCGCAATGTCAAAATCTTTTGGTTTTTGTCCAAGCAGTAAGTCTCGAACCCCGCCACCCACAAGAAAAGCATCGAAACCAGCACCATTTAGGCGGTACAGTACCTTCAGCGCATTATCACTGATCTGCTTACGCGAAATGTTGTGCTCTTCACGAGTTATTACATTGAGAGCGAGCTCTGGAATTGTGGCAGGTTCGCTTGGTGTATAGTCGTTTGTATTCATGTGCATCTGGCAATAACTGGGTTTAATCCAATCTTGCTTTGGTTAGTTTTATACGCCTCTAGGGCCTAATTTGCGGCTAATGATAGCCTACACAATGCCATTTGAGAATCACGGTGTGATCTCGATCTCTGCTGGAAGCTGTTCCAACCGCCAGTTTTCGCAGCCCCAACGAAGAATATCTTCTATGTTGGCCGCCCTTACGGTTTCAGGTATCTCGAAACCTAAAAATGTCATGGCGCGCAATAGAGTAGGTTTTGGTGTATCTATATCAATAGCCGTCGCGTGATTTTGTTTCGACAATTTATTGCCGTTGTTGTCCATCGCCAATGGTAAATGCAAGTAGCTAACTTCAGGCTGACCAAGTATTTGGTACAGGCTAATTTGACGCCCTGTCGGCTCGATTAAGTCTGCACCTCGCACGACTTCTGTGACGCCTTGGTCGATGTCGTCTAATACTACCGCAAGATTATAAGCAAATAATCCATCTCGACGTTTAATAATGAAATCTTCATTAACGAGTTGCTCTGGAATCGTAATGGTTCCCTGCTTTTGGTCGAGGAAATGAGCGACAGGCTTGGTCATTTTTAGGCGAATCGCGCCGTCTTTCAAGTTTTTATCGCGGCAAGTGCCAGGATAAAAACCGCCATGCTCTTTAATTTGCTTACGAGTACATTGGCAATAATAGGCTTCTCCATTTTCGAGCCATTTGTTTATTTGAGCTTGGTAAAGGTCGTGACGTTCGCTCTGGTATACCACTTCTCCATCCCAATGCAGCTGATAGGCCTTGAGTGCCTCTAGGATAAGTTGCGCTGCACCTGGCATTTCTCTTGGTGGGTCTAAGTCCTCAATACGTACTAACCAAGCTCCGTTTTGTGCTTTCGCTTGAAAATAACTGCCAAGAGCGGCAATCAGTGAACCAAAATGCAGTGGACCAGAAGGAGATGGGGCGAATCGACCTACATAGCGTGTCATGCGTGTATCTCGAATTTAGTAAACAAATAGGGTGCGAAGATAGCCAAAACAAAAAGGGAGCCTGAGCTCCCTTCAACAATCATAATGCTGGGTGATTAACCTTGCATTTGCTTCTCTTTGATTTCTGCAAGTGTTTTACAGTCAATACAAAGGTCAGCGGTTGGACGTGCTTCAAGACGGCGAACGCCAATCTCTACGCCACAAGACTCACAGAAGCCAAAATCGTCTTCTTTGATTTTATCCAAAGTCTTTTCAATCTTCTTGATCAAACGGCGTTCGCGGTCACGGTTACGCAGTTCTAGGCTGAACTCTTCCTCTTGAGAGGCGCGGTCAACTGGATCTGGGAAGTTTGCTGCTTCGTCCTGCATGTGGTGAACAGTACGATCCACTTCAGCTCTTAGCTGGTCGCGCCAAGCTGTTAAGATTTTCGTAAAGTGTTCAACCTGCTCTGGTGACATGTACTCTTCACCAGGTTTTTCCTGATATGGCTCCACGCCGGCAATGGCTAGGATGCCTATCGTTTTCTTCTTTGATTCTGGCATACAGCATCTCCTACTTACACCTAGTCAACTGCTACGCAGTCAATTTAAGGCGGGTATCTATAGCAAAAAGAGGCGGTGCAAGCAAATACTGAATCGCAAAGTTATCGTCAATGTGAAGACGACATCATTTTTTCTCTTAATTGATAAAATCAATAGCGGAAATCAGCTTCATTCCAGTATCGCTCAGTTCAGCTTTGTAGCAGAGAACTTCCACTCCAGCGTCTTGTGCTTGTTTGAGTAATAGTGAATATTTCGCGTCTATATGGTGCGCCGCGGATACTTTTTCAATACCTGAATGTAAAACAGTGAATAAAAGTATGGCTCTACTTCCATTTTGTGCCATTTCTGTGAGCTCTCTCAGGTGTTTTTGTCCCCGAGTCGTGACCGCATCTGGGAAGTATCCTTGTCCAGTAGAGTCGGTCTCATCAAGAAGAGTGACGCTTTTCACTTCTATATAGCACTTTGGCTTGTCGTCTGCGCTGAGCAAGATATCAATTCGGCTATTTTCATTGCCGTATTTCACCTCAGTTTGAAGTGTGTCATAACCACAAAGCTCTGAAATGACATTATTTTCAATAGCCTCTACGGCTAATTGATTGGCACGCGCGGTGTTGATACAAATACGGTGGCCTTGTTCGGTCTCACTCAACTCCCAACTATTGGGGTATTTTCGTTTCGGGTTGTCGGAAGTAGAAAACCAAACCTTGTTTCCGGGCGTTGCACAACCCGTCATTGCACCTGTATTTGCGCAGTGGATTGTACGGATTTCACCAGTATCGAGCTCGATATCGGCAAGAAAGCGTTTATAACGTTTGAGTAGAGTGGCGGACTCTAAAGCGGGTGTGAAATGCATTTGCTTATTTAGACAAAAAATTTTTTATGTACAATGTTGCCATCATTACACCATAAGGTATTTCCTTTGTCACAATTGCCGATTGAAGCCGTGATGCCTGAGTTGCTGACGGCGGTCAAAAATCAACATCAAGTGATCTTAAAAGCGGCGCCTGGTGCCGGTAAGTCGACTTACTTCCCTTTGCAGTTACTCTTAAATCATTCGGTTGCTGGAAAAATCATCATGCTTGAGCCAAGACGACTCGCGGTGCGTAACATTGCCCGTTATCTTGCTGAGCAATTGGGAGAACAAGTTGGTCAACGCGTGGGTTATCGAGTTCGTGGCGAGGCAAAGGTAAGTTCTGCAACGCAGCTGGAGATCGTGACCGAAGGGATCATGACCAGGATGATCCAAACTGACCCTGAACTGGATGGGGTTGATCTACTGATCTTTGATGAGTTTCATGAACGCAGCATTCATGCCGATACCGCTTTGGCATTCAGTTTAGAAGTTCAAGAGGCATTGCGAGACGATCTCAAGCTGGTGGTAATGTCGGCAACGCTTGACCAACAAGCATTACAATCGTTGTTGCCGGAAGCCAGTTACATTGAATCTGAAGGGCGCAGCTTTGATGTGGCAATGCGCTACCAGCCGTTAGGTGTGAACGAGCATTTACCTACGAGTATGGCAAAAACAATAGAAAGTCTTATGAACAAAGAGTCTGGATCTTTGTTAGCTTTCCTACCGGGTGTTGGTGCCATAAAACAAGTTGAAGAGCGGTTGTCTCATTTAGCGGATGATATCGACGTATGCCCACTTTATGGTCAACTGAGCTTTGCAGATCAACAAAAAGCGATTACGCCAGCAGAACAAGGTAAGCGTAAAGTCGTTCTAGCGACCAACATTGCAGAAACTTCACTAACGATTGAAGGCATTCGCCTCGTCGTTGATTCTGGGTTAGAGCGTATTGCCCGCTTTGATTTGAAAAACGGTTTAACACGCTTAGAGCAAACACGCATTGCACAGTCTTCAGCGATTCAGCGTACAGGACGAGCGGGACGAATAGAAGAGGGCATTTGTGTTCGTCTTTATTCTGAAAACCAGTTCAAGCAGCAACCGCTGGTTCCCCAACCCGAAATTTTGCATTCCGATTTAGCTAGTTTAGTTATGGAGCTTGCCTTTTGGGGAGCGAGTGATATCCACGATCTAAAGTGGCTTGATGTTCCAGCTAATGCGTCATTGGAACAAGCGAAGCAGCTATTGGTGTCATTGGGACTACTGACGGAAAAAGGGCAATTAACGTCCGAAGGAAAACAGGCGCATGAACTAGGCGTTGAGCCTCGTGCGGCTGCGATGCTAATTAAAGCGCAATCTTACAGTGATAAGATGTTAAATGCTGCTTTGGCGGCGGTCGCACTGATTGAAGAGCCAGAGAGGAGTGTTACCAATATCGCTCATAGCTTGCATCGTTGGCTTGTTGGTACTCATCCAAAAAAGTCGATGTTGTTCAAGCGTGCTCAATCTCTAGCGTACAAATTGGATACGGTATTTGACCTGAAAGGCGTGGATGAAGATGCATTACCGCTGGTGTTAAGTTTGGCATTTCCAGATCGCATTGCGCAGCAGCGCACAAATCAATTTGGGCGATTTACTTTGGCTAATGGTCATGGTGCAGAATGTCGTCAGGAAGACATGCTAGGTGGCTGTGAGTATTTGGTTGCCGTTGACTTAATGCGTTCTCATTCTAACTCAAGTCAAATTCATTCGGCATGTGAATTGGATGTCAATATATTGCGAACGACCTTTGATACGCTATTTTCGTCTGAAGAAGTAGTGGACTGGGATGAAAAAAGAGGCCGTCTAATAGCTGAGCGACAAACAAAACTCGGTCTGCTGGTCGTTGAACGCGAGCCGTTGCCAAGCCCGGGCAAAGAAAAAATGACACAAGCTTTACTCACGTATGTCCGCCGCCAGGGCTTACAGAGTCTAAACTGGACACCGGCAGCGGAGAGCTTGTTGGCTCGGATTCGTTGTGCGGTGGAATGGTTACCTGAGCAGTCATGGCCAGTGTTTGATGAAGCCAGTTTGCTGGATTCATTAGAGGAGTGGTTAGAACCATACATGACGTCTGTCAGCTCGGTTAAAGACCTGAGCAAGATAAACTTGGTCGAAGCGCTTAATGCTCTATTAGGTTGGCCACTCAATCAACAACTGGATGAATGGTTACCTGAGTATTACCAACTACCCACAGGTTCAAAGAAGCGTATCCGTTACCAATATGGCCACGAGCCGATATTATCGGTGCGTATGCAAGAAGTATTTGGGGAGAGTGGTTCCCCAACGGTGGCTCTTGGCCGCAAGCGTTTGGTGCTTGAACTGCTTTCACCGGCACAACGTCCATTGCAAGTAACGTCGGACTTGGCGGCTTTCTGGAACGGAAGCTACAAAGACGTTCAAAAAGAGATGAAAGGGCGCTACCCAAAACACGTTTGGCCAGATGATCCTGCCAATCATGTAGCAACAACGAAAACAAAAAGACAATTGAATAATGACTGACAGCAAGAAGCCTAGCGCGAAAAAAGCGCCAGCGAAGAAAAGTACAACCAATAAAGGAACCGCAAAACAGACTCGACGTACGCCGAGTAAAAAACCGACTAACGAGAAACGTTCGTGGTTGAAAGTTCTGTGGTCGTTTAGCTGGAAAGCTGGCGTTGCACTTGCCGCTGTTTTGCTGTTTGTTGGGATTTACTTAGATAGTGTGGTGAAAGAACGCTTTGAAGGCCAGCTGTTTGAGCTGCCAACGGTGGTTTATGCCCGTATCTTGAATCTAAGCCCTGGTGAGAATATCACCATCCAAGAACTGCGCAACGAGCTAGATGTGTTGAATTACCGTAAAGTGAGTCAACCTCGTTACCCAGGCGAATATTCCTCTTCTTCCACTCGGATTGAATTGATTCGTCGTCCATTCGAGTTTGCCGATGGTCCCGAGCCGGATCGTCACATTATGCTGCATTTCTCTGATTCCGGCTTGCAACGTATTCAGTCTTTAGAATCTCGAGGAGACCTTGGTTACTTGCGCCTAGAACCGAAGATGTTGGGCATGCTGGAGAAAGACCGTGATGAACAGCGCCTTTTCTTACGTCGTGATCAGTTCCCAGAAATTTTAGTGGATGCGCTGCTTGCGACCGAAGACCGGGATTTTTATCAACATGACGGGGTGTCACCGCTCGCGATTGCACGTGCATTGGTTGCGAACATTAAGGCGGGTCGTACTGTTCAAGGCGGTAGTACGTTGACTCAGCAATTGGCAAAAAACCTATTTTTGACTCGTGATAAAACACTGTGGCGTAAAGTTCGAGAAGCTTATATCGCGCTAATTTTGGATTACCGTTACAGCAAAGATCGTATCTTAGAAGCCTACCTAAACGAAGTGTACCTAGGTCAAAGTGGAGGTGAAGCGATCCACGGGTTTGGCTTGGCGTCGCGTTACTATTTTGGGCAGCCAATTCAGGAGTTGCGAATCGATCAACTGGCGATGTTAGTTGGGATGGTAAAAGGACCGTCTTACTACAACCCAATTCGTTACCCTGAGAGAACGAAAGAGCGTCGTGATCTCGTTCTGCGCCTGTTAATGCAGCAAAACATGTTGACTTCAGAGCAGTATGAACAAGCTGTAAGCCGTCCACTCGATACGCAAAGCAAGCCACGTATTGCGAGCCGTCAGCCAGCTTATTTCCAACAATTGAGTATTGAATTAAAAGAAAAAGTTGGGGAGCGATTTAAGGCAGAGACCGGACTGCGCGTATTTACGTCTCTGGACCCAGTATCGCAAAGCAAAATGGAACAAGCTATCGCGAAAAAGATCCCAGAACTAGCTAAACGGGGTGGTAAAGAGTTAGAAGCCGCAGCTGTGGCCGTTGATCGCCATAGTGGTGAAATCCGTGCGATGGTAGGTGGTAAACGTGTCGGTTATGAAGGCTTTAACCGCGCGCTCAATGCCAGTCGTCCGATTGGTTCTTTGGTGAAACCAGCGATTTACTTAACGGCTCTAGAACAACCGGATAAATACAACCTAGGCACGACGCTACACGACACGCCGTTAAGTCTGAAGAGCAGTAAAGGTAACGTGTGGACGCCGCGCAACTACGATAGAAAATATCGTGGTGATGTGCCACTTTACATTGCTTTAGCGAAATCACTTAACGTACCAACCGTGCGCTTAGGTATGGCACTTGGCATTCCTGAAGTGTCCAATACTTTAGAGCGTTTGGGCGTGAACAAAGACGAAATTCGCCCAGTGCCTTCGATGTTTTTGGGTTCGTTTTCTTTGACGCCATTCGAAGTTGCACAGATGTATCAGACTCTGACGAATTCAGGTAAGCGTGCAAAACTGACCGCTCTGCGCTCAGTCATGGATATGGAAGGTAATGTGCTGTATCAATCCTTGCCTCGTTCATCAAGAGCCGTGGATGAACAAGCTGCATGGCTAACGACCTACGCGATGAAACAAGGGGTTGCTCAAGGCACTGGCCGCTTCTTACAAAGCCAGTTTGGTTGGGCTGCATTGGCAGGAAAAACGGGTACCAGTAATGACAACCGCGATAGTTGGTTTGTCGGTGTTGATGGTCGTGAGGTGACGACAATTTGGCTAGGCCGCGACGATAATAAACCCGTGAATCTAACGGGGTCGAGTGGTGCATTACGAGTGTACGCAGAGTACTTGAAGCAGCGTATTCCTGAGCGCTTAGAGCTCCCATGGCCAAGAGAAATCACCACATTAGGGTTCAAGCCTACATCTGATGGAGGTTTAGAAATGAACTGCCGTAGTGATTACAAACTGCCGGTTTGGGATAAAACCGGTCAGATAAAGCAACAGTGTGAGAAGAAATCAAACTGGTTAAATAGCATATTTGATTGGTAGCATCGCCAAATCAACAACATTAGCTTGTTTATCTGATTAATTCTTAGTACATATTAGGGCGTGTTAGTACAGTACTGCTAGCACGCCCTACTTGATCAGATATTCAATAAAGGAAGAAGTGAATGTTCAAAAAGCTGTTATCAAGCCCATCGGTTCGCAACTTTGCGCTTTGGGTTAGTACCTTTTTGATGATCACTCCTTCTGTTTCCCTCGCAAACTCTCTAACAAAAACGGATGACTTGGAACCTCGACCAAAGGTGGCGGTTGTGCTCGCTGGTGGCGGAGCGAAAGGGGCGGCACACATTGGGGTTTTAAAAGCATTGGAAGAAATGCAGATCCCTGTCGATATTGTGACCGGTACCAGTATGGGCGCCTATGTAGGTGGGCTCTATGCCACGGGGATGAGTGCTGATGAAATTGAGAGTTTTATCTACACCGTCGATTGGGGCAGCGGTTATCGAGATCGTGTTGACCGTAGCCAACGTCGAGTTCGTGACAAAGAGTATGAAGACCGCTATCAAATTAATACCGACCTCGGCTTAAGGTTCGGTGAGGTACGAGCACCAACGGGTGTGGTGCAAGGCCAGAACATGTTGCGAGTATTGCGTGAGACTACAGGGAACTTAGGGCGATTCGATTCTTTTGATGATCTTGCCATTCCTTATCGTTCTGTTGCGACAGATATTCTTGCCTTAGAAGAAGTCGTACTGGGCAATGGTTACCTTGTGGACGCCATGATGGCTAGCATGTCTGTACCAGGAGCGCTTCCTCCCTATAAGCTCAATGGCCATATGCTTGTCGATGGCGGCGTCGTCAATAACATGCCTGTCGATGTGGCTCGCGCCATGGGGGCTGATGTCGTTATTGCCGTCGATATTAGCACCGACTACAAAACCGAAGATGAATTTACGGGGCTGTTTACTGTCGCGGACCAACTCTCTAACTATCTCGTTCGTCGTAGTACACAACAGCAAGTGGACGAGCTTGAACCTCAAGATATCTATATTCGTCCCAATGTGGGCACCATGGAAACCGTCGAGTTCGACAAAATGCCTTGGGCTTTTCAAGCTGGGTACGATATTACCAAGCAATTAAAAGACAAGCTGAAAGAGTTACGCTTGTCCAACGCGGACTATCAAAAATACATCGACCGCAAACAAGAAGTTCGTAAAACTTTGATTTATGGCGATCAGCGTGTGGTTGATGACATTGTGATTGTAAATAACACGCACTACAGCGATGTGTTGCTGACGAATCGTATTGAATTAGAAACCGGACGTCGTATTTCAACGGCCGAAATTGAGAAAGCCGTTGAAAACCTCTACGCGTTAGATCGGTTCGAGCTCATCACTTATCACTTTGAAGAGGTTGATGGTGAGACATTGTTGGTTTTTGATGTTAACGAGAAGTCGTGGGGGCCTAATTATCTCAACTTCCGATTTTTTCTTGAAGATGACTTCGATACAGATAGCCAGTACGGCATAGGGATATCAACCAACTTTACCAACTTGAACTCTCATGGCGCGGAGTTGGCGTTCAACGTAGAAATGGGCACGGATAAGCTGATTGAAGCTGAGTTGTATTCCCCTGTTTTATCTAGCCAAGAACTTTTTGTATCGGGGCGTATTTCCTATGGCAGTGAGAGCCGAAACTTACCTTTAACAGAGCCTCAAGCACCAGATTTAGAGTCAGTAAATGACTTTTTTCCGGTCACTTACGATGATTTTACAACAGAGTTAGCGATAGGTATCCAACCCACATTGTGGCAAGAGCTTCGATTTGGCGCTCGCTACTCAACCGGAGATATTGAGCTTTCTACTTTGGCTTCTGCTGGTAAATTGGATTTTGAACGTCGTGGCCTGTTTGCCAATTATCGCCTAGATACACTCGATGATTTCGCATTTCCGACTCGTGGGCTTTTAGTCGATCTCGAATATTTAGTGTCTCATGATCAAAGTCCTCAAGGCGTTAGCCTTTTAGAAACTGACAAAATTATTGAAGATACCGTTTATGAAATCTCTGCACGATTTAAAGGTGCAGTGAGTCATCAGCGTCATACTTTAGTCGGACATGCTGAATATAGTTTTGTAGAGAGTAAAAACTCATCTTTACCGCTTGATCCCAGAGAGTTGGGCGGCTTTTTAAGCCTATCTGGAATCCCAAGAAATAGCCTGATCGGACAGAACTTATTTTTCAGCAGTTTGGTGTACCGATATAAGTGGTTTGATAATGATTTCGGATTGTTTGAAGCTCCAGTCTACCTGGGCGCATCGGTCGAATATGGCGGTGTTTGGTCTGATAATGATCTGAAACTAAACGAAGCGCCGCTTTACAATGCTGGCTCCATCTTCTTTGGTGTTGACTCACCAATAGGACCAATAATGTTGGCATACGGTCGTACCGAGCAAGATTTGGATGCTGTGTATTTGATCGTAGGAACATCGTTTAATTAATCGGGTATGAGAAAGCAAAAACTTGGCATATTTGGTCAAAATTAGCAGAACTTTAGTCGTAAGTTGCTATGTTGGTCAAAATGATAAGATTTTAATTTAAGGTTAAATTTGCTATTATTTTGCCCACAGTTTGGCCTCTACGGCGCTGTTTCTCAATCATAATTGAATGAAAACAAGGGCAATGGAGAGCCAAGTTTCCAAGGATGTTCACTCCTTTACTTTAACAATAGTAATAATAGAGGAGGAACCGCAATGAGAGGAAAAAGTCGTGCTTGAAGCCTACCGTAAACACGTCGAAGAGCGTGCTGCTGAAGGAGTTGTTCCTAAACCGCTAGACGCAGAACAAGTTGCTGGACTTGTAGAACTTCTGAAAAATCCCCCGCAAGGTGAAGAAGAAGTCATTCTTGACCTACTTGAAAACCGTATCCCTCCAGGTGTTGATGAAGCTGCTTATGTAAAAGCGGGTTTCCTAACAGCAGTAGCAAAAGGTGAAGTTAAATCACCATTAGTGAGTCGTGAAAAAGCGGCTGAACTGCTAGGCACTATGCAAGGTGGTTACAACATCGAACCGCTAGTTGAGCTATTGGATGATGAAGCACTGGCAGAGATCGCAGTAAAAGCGCTGTCTCATACGCTGCTGATGTTTGATGCTTTCTATGACGTAGAAGAGAAAGCGAAAGCAGGCAATGCGCATGCACAGAAAGTACTTCAATCATGGGCTGATGCTGAGTGGTTCCTTTCTAAGCCTAAGCTTGAAGAAAAAGTCACTCTAACCGTATTTAAAGTAACAGGTGAAACGAACACGGATGACCTTTCACCTGCACCTGACGCTTGGTCTCGCCCTGATATCCCAGTACACGCACTGGCGATGCTTAAAAACGAGCGTGAAGGAATAAACCCTGATCAACCGGGTACTATTGGCCCGATCAAGCAAATTGAAGAGTTAAAAGACAAAGGCCATCAATTGGTTTACGTTGGTGATGTTGTTGGTACTGGCTCTTCACGTAAATCTGCAACCAACTCAGTGCTTTGGTTTATGGGTGATGATATCCCTTACGTTCCAAACAAACGAGCTGGTGGGTATGTGCTTGGTGGCAAAATTGCCCCTATCTTCTTTAACACAATGGAAGATGCTGGCGCACTACCAATCGAAGTTGACGTAACTAAGCTCAACATGGGCGATGTTATCGATGTTTACCCATATGAAGGTAAAGTTTGCAACCACGAAACTGGTGAGGTTCTAGCTGAGTTCTCGCTAAAAACAGAAGTACTGATTGATGAAGTTCGTGCTGGTGGTCGTATCCCATTGATCATCGGTCGTGGTTTGACAGACAAAGCGCGTCAATCGCTAGGTCTTGAGCCTTCGGACGTATTCCGCAAACCAGGTGAAATCGCAGATTCTGGCAAGGGTTACACGCTTGCACAGAAAATGGTTGGTAAAGCATGTGGCGTAGAAGGCATCCGTCCTGGAACCTACTGTGAGCCGAAAATGACGACAGTAGGTTCGCAAGATACTACTGGCCCTATGACTCGTGATGAACTTAAAGACTTGGCGTGTCTCGGCTTCTCTGCTGATCTTGTCATGCAGTCTTTCTGTCACACATCGGCTTATCCAAAACCAGTAGACGTTAACACTCACCATACACTTCCGGACTTTATTATGAACCGCGGTGGTGTATCTCTTCGTCCTGGTGACGGTATTATCCACTCATGGCTAAACCGTATGCTACTACCGGATACTGTCGGTACGGGTGGTGACTCACATACTCGTTTCCCTCTGGGTATTTCATTCCCAGCCGGCTCGGGCTTGGTTGCCTTTGCAGCTGCGACAGGCGTTATGCCGCTAGACATGCCAGAGTCAATCTTGGTTCGTTTTAAAGGTGAGATGCAACCGGGTATTACACTGCGTGATCTTGTTCATGCCATCCCTTACTACGCGATTCAGCAAGGTCTACTAACGGTAGAAAAAGCGGGCAAGATCAACGAATTTTCTGGCCGTATCCTTGAGATTGAAGGCTTAGAAACGCTAACGGTTGAGCAAGCATTTGAGCTTTCTGATGCATCTGCAGAGCGTTCGGCGGCAGGTTGTACTGTGAAATTGTCTCAAGAGTCGATCGAAGAGTACTTAAACTCTAACATCGTGATGCTGAAGTGGATGATCTCTGAAGGCTACGGTGATCGCCGTACTATCGAGCGCCGCATTACAGCAATGCAAGAGTGGCTAGCAAACCCTGAGCTGATGCAAGCAGATAAAGACGCTGAATACGCACATGTGATTGAAATCGATATGGCTGAAATCAATGAGCCAGTACTATGTGCACCGAATGACCCAGATGACGCTCGTTTGTTGTCTGAAGTACAAGGCACAGCGATTGATGAAGTGTTCATCGGTTCTTGTATGACGAACATCGGTCACTTCCGCGCAGCAGGTAAATTGCTTGATAAGTTCAATGGCCAGTTAGCAACGCGCCTTTGGGTAGCGCCACCAACAAAGATGGATAAAGACCAACTGATTGAAGAAGGCTACTACGGTATCTTCGGACGTGCAGGGGTTCGTATTGAAACGCCAGGGTGTTCACTTTGTATGGGTAACCAAGCACGTGTTGCAGATAAATCAACAGTAATGTCGACTTCAACGCGTAACTTCCCGAACCGTCTGGGTACTGGTGCGAATGTTTACCTATCGTCAGCTGAGCTAGCTGCAGTAGGTGCAATCCTAGGTAAGATTCCAACCAAAGAAGAATACCTAGAATACGCGAAGCAAATCGACGCTACGGCAACGGATACGTACCGCTACTTGAACTTCCATAAAATGGATCAATACACCAAGAAAGCGGACGAAGTGATCTTCCAAGAACCAGCATAATCAGAAATGCACAATTCAAAAGCACCTCACATGAGGTGCTTTTTTTATGGGAGCAATTCGCTATACTCGCACCAAATTGATACGAAATAGGCAATCTCGGTGGAATTTGAATTCATTCGTAACACGTTGATGGGCGAGTACTACGTAAAATGTAGCATGGGACATGAGATTGTAGGGCGCTGGTTGCAAGAAGAAATTGGCAAAGATCCGATGAAGATTGCACAAGTTGAAAAGCTAATTGAGCGGTCATTTTTAGCGCCTTCTCAGGAGCATAACCTAACAGGCACGGAAATTAGCTTGATGATTCAGGGCGACGAAGTTCTTGTACAAGAAAACGCATTAGCCCATGAATATGATGTCGAGATGGAAAGTGAGTTCGACTTCTACAATGCAGAAAGTACAGCAAGTTGTGGGATAGAGGATTTCATGACACTTATCGAACAATGGAAAGACTTTTTGAACATTTAATGCACAGTTTTGGGTAACTTCTCTGCCGTTGCTTTAAATTTGTGAAAAGGGCGCACCGATATGGTGCGCTCTTTTTGTTTATAGATATGTAAATTGAGGTTAGCTTTTATTATTCAATGACTTAAAAACTTGGCACGTAGATTGGATTATAAGAAGTGTTTCAGGATGAAAGCTTCGGAGATAACTCAATGAAAATAATCAATGCCATTATTAAGCCGTTTAAATTAGACGATGTACGAGAAGCATTGGCTGATGTCGGTATCGAAGGGATGACAGTATCAGAAGTTAAAGGGTTCGGTCGTCAAAAAGGTCACACGGAATTGTACCGCGGTGCAGAGTATCAAGTTGATTTCCTACCAAAGGTGAAAATTGAAATCGCGACTCACGCAGACAATGTAGATCGCGTTGTTGAAGCAATTACAAAAGCTGCGCAAACCGGAAAAATCGGCGACGGTAAAATTTTTGTTTACGATCTGAACCAAGCGGTGCGTATCCGAACTGGCGAAATGGACGCAGAAGCACTTTAAGAATTCAAAGGATTGGAGATACTTATTATGGAATTAGCAACAACAGTAACCGAGTTACGTTACGCACTTGACACCTTTTTCTTCCTCATTTCCGGTGCGTTGGTAATGTGGATGGCAGCAGGCTTTGCGATGCTAGAGGCTGGCCTTGTGCGCTCTAAAAACACAACAGAAATTCTTACGAAGAACATCTGTTTGTACGCCATCGCATGTACGATGTTTCTGATTGTCGGTTATAACATCATGTATGTCGATAATGGAGAAGGAGGCTGGTTACCTTCATTTGGTACGCTAATTGGTACCCAAGGTGAAGGGGCCGACCACTCTTTAGAGTCTGACTTCTTCTTCCAAGTTGTCTTCGTTGCAACTGCCATGTCCGTCGTTTCTGGTGCGGTAGCTGAGCGCATGAAGCTTTGGTCTTTCTTGATTTTCTCTGCGATTTTAACTGCGTTTATCTATCCAATGGAAGGTTACTGGACATGGGGTGGAGGCTTCCTAGCAGAAGCTGGATTTAGTGACTTTGCGGGTTCTGGTATCGTACATATGGCAGGTGCTTCTGCTGCTCTAGCTGGTGTGTTACTGCTTGGCGCGCGTAAGGGTAAGTACGGTAAAAATGGTGAAATTTATCCGATTCCAGGTTCTAACATGCCTTTGGCAACGTTGGGTACTTTTATCCTTTGGTTTGGTTGGTTTGGATTTAACGGTGGCTCTCAGTTGATGGTTTCAGATTTTGAGAATGCGACAGCGGTTGGTCAGATCTTTCTAAACACTAACGCAGCAGCGGCTGCCGGTGCAATTGCGGCGCTATTCGTTTGTAAAACTACTTGGGGTAAAGCCGATTTAACGATGATTCTCAATGGCGCGCTAGCTGGCTTGGTTGCCATCACTGCAGACCCTCTATCGCCATCACCACTGTACGCGGTTGCGATTGGTGCAGTGTCGGGTGCACTAGTTGTATTCAGTATCATTGCTCTAGATAAACTTAAAATTGACGATCCAGTAGGTGCTATCTCAGTTCACGGTGTGTGTGGTTTCTTCGGCCTAATGGTAGTGCCACTGAGCAACGGTGATGCAACGTTTGGTGCACAGCTTTTAGGTGCCGTAGTTATCTTTGCTTGGGTATTTGGTGCCAGCCTAATTGTGTGGGCAATCTTGAAAGCAACCGTTGGGATTCGCGTTACAGAAGATGAAGAAATGGAAGGTATGGACATGCATGATTGTGGTGTTGGTGCTTACCCAGAGTTTGTTACGGTGAAATAATCATTAGCTTGTAATAAATGGTTACACACTTAACACAATAAAACCTGCTCCGATGAGCAGGTTTTTTAATATTCGTCATTGTCTTCTTATTGAACATACATATAATAACGCAACTGATAAACGTTATCATTAGCATGGTAAAGGATTAAACAATGAAAAAACTGCTAACTCTTTCAGCACTAACTTGCGCTACTCTAGCTCCAACAGCAATGGCTGCTGAAGAAGTGAACGTCTACTCTTACCGTCAACCTTTCCTAGTTGAACCTATGTTCAATGAGTTCACTAAAGAAACTGGCATCAAAGTAAACGTAAAATTTGCTAAAAAAGGCTTAGCAGAAAAGCTAGCTCAAGAAGGTGAGTACAGCCCTGCTGACGTTATTCTTACGACAGACATCAGCCGTCTAGCTGAACTGACAAACAAAGGTTTAGTTCAGAAAGTCGATAGCAAAATCATTGAAGAAAACGTACCTGCTCAATACCAAGATAAAGAGAATGAGTGGTTTGCTCTAACTCTACGTTCTCGTAGCGTTTATTCATCACGTGATCGCGTAGGTAAACTAGGCGCAGATTTCAACTACGCAGACTTAGCTAAGCCAGAGTTCAAAGGTAAAATTTGTACTCGTAGCGGTAAGCACCCGTACAACGTTTCTCTAGTTTCAGCAATGATTGCTCACAATGGCGAAGCAGAAACCAAAGAGTGGTTGGAAGGCGTGAAAGCAAACCTTGCTCGCAAACCACAAGGCAACGATCGTGCACAAGTTAAAGCGATCAAAGAAGGCCTATGTGATGTTTCTCTAGGTAACAGCTACTACCTAGGTAAAATGGTTAACGACAAAGAGCAAAAAGCTTGGGCTGATGCAGTTTACATCAACTTCCCTAACCAAGAGACTACAGGCACTCACGTGAATATCTCTGGTATGGCGATGGCGAAGTACTCTCCAAACAAAGACAATGCTGTGAAGCTAATGGAATTCCTAACGGGTGACAAAGCGCAGCAAATGTACGCAGAAGTTAACTATGAGTACCCAGTTAAAGAAGGCGTGAAGCGTTCTGAGCTTGTGGAATCTTGGGGTGACTTTAAAGCAGACAAGCTTTCTCTAGACGATATTGCAGCCAACCACGAAGCGGCAATTAAGCTATTAGACGAAGTGAAATTTGACCTTTAATTCCTTGTGGGGGTATAACAGTACCCCCATTTGATTAAAGGATATGAGATGTATTTGCAACAGCATTTGTATTTCATACAGCCTGGCAGTAATTAGGCGATGAAAGATAAACACTCTTTATGGAAAACCAGTAGTGGGGTAATAACTCTGCTACTGGTTTTGCCGATCTTAGCGATCTTCTACACCGCGATTGGTGAAACGGATGATTTGTTTGCTCATTTAATGGCAACGGTCATGCCGACTTATATTTTTAACACGGTTGCGCTAACTGTTGGCGTAATGGTGCTGTCCTTAATTCTTGGTATTCCAAGCGCTTGGATAATGGCCATGTGTAAACTGCCGACCGAAAAATGGTTGCAGTGGGCATTGGTACTACCTCTTGCAATGCCAGGTTATATCATTGGTTATATTTTTACTGATTGGTTTGATTTTGCAGGCCCGATTCAGATCTTTTTGCGTGATGTAACCGGATGGGGACCTGGCGAGTATTGGTTCCCTGACATTCGTACGTTGCCTGGTGCGACCTTTGTGTTGGCTTTGGTGTTGTATCCTTACGTGTATTTATTGTGCCGGGCTGCGTTTATGGAGCAAAATGTCTCTTTATTGCAAAGCGCGCGTTTGCTCAAGTGCTCTCCATGGGAAAGTTTTTGGCGCATCTCGATGCCGTTAGTAAGACCCTCTATCGCAGTGGGTTTATCATTGGTCGCAATGGAGACCATTGGTGACTTTGGTACGGTAAGTTACTTCGCGGTGAATACGTTAACCACAGCGGTCTACGATACTTGGTTGGGGTACTCTAATCTTAATGCGGCAGCCAAGATTTCTGCCATGATGCTCGTCATTGTAGTACTGCTTCTTAGTGCCGAACGATACAGCCGCCGTAAACAAAAGCTTTTTCAAAGCCAATTTAACAGTCACGAAGATTTTCGTTACGAGTTGACGGGCTGGAAAAAGTGGACCGCACTAGTTTGGTGCTGGGGCTTGGTTTCGGTCGCGTTTATTTTGCCGCTACTACAGCTGATTGATTATGCGATCACTTATTTTGCACAGAGTTGGACCTCAGAGTTTCGTGAATACGCATGGAATAGCTTAGTTGTGTCTGTTATTGCTGCGATTATTGGTGTTGCTGTCGCACTGATCGTTAACTTTACCCATCGAGTCAATGGTAAACGAGAAAGCTTGGCATTTATGCGTCTTTCTTCTATGGGCTATGCAGTACCAGGAACGGTACTAGCCATCGGTGTGATGGTCGCTGTGCTGTTTATGGATCATCGTGTCAACGACGTTGCTAAAGCCATGGAGTGGAGAAGGCCGGGACTTATCTTTTCTGGTTCCATGTTCGCACTAGTATTTGCCATGGTTGTGCGCTTTTCCGCGGTAGCGATTGGTAGTATCGAAAGTAATTTAAATAAAATTTCTCCGTCGTTAGATATGGCATCGCGCACTATGGGTTGTAAGCCCAATGCCATGCTGTGGCGCGTGCACTTTCCGCTGGTTAAGCGCGGTGCACTGATTGCGGCTTTATTAGTGTTTATCGAGTCAATGAAAGAGCTCAATGCGGCTTTGTTACTTCGTCCGTTTAACTTTGAAACACTAGCCACATACGTTTATAACTTCGCCTCGGATGAGCATTTAGAATTGGCCGCTTTACCAGCGGTCCTGTTGGTTCTTGTTGGGTTGATCCCGCTTGTTGTTGTTAACCGTTCACTGGAGCAAAATCACTGATGAGCTGTGCATTATCAATTAAAAACCTAACGTGCCAATATGATGATCAAACCGTACTCGAATCATTGTCTCTTGAGGTAGAACAAGGGCAGATTGTCTGTTTGCTAGGAGCTAGTGGCTGTGGGAAAACAACACTATTAAAGGCCGTTGCGGGATTATTGCCGTTAACGTCAGGCGAAATGAGTCTAAATTGCGTCACAATTGATGATGGGGAAAACTGGTTGCCGCCAGAACAGCGTAATATAGGGATGATTTTCCAAGATTACGCACTTTTTCCTCACTTGACGGTGGAGCAAAACATTGCCTTTGGCTTAAAGCAGTGCTCGACAAAAGAGAAAAATGCCAAAGTTCAAGAGATGTTAGAACTCGTGCATCTTCAAGGTTATGGCGATCGTTATCCTCATCAATTGTCTGGTGGACAGCAGCAGCGTGTTGCGATTGCTCGCTCATTAGCTTACAGCCCAGACTTACTGTTACTGGATGAACCGTTTTCTAATATTGATACGCAAGTTCGCCATGAGTTGATAAGTGAGATCCGTAAGATTTTTAAGGCCCAAGGTGTGACTGCCATTTTTGTTACGCATAGCCGTGAAGAGGCTTTTGCTTTCGCCGATAAAATGGCAGTGATGAACAATGGAGTCGTCGAGCAATATGGCACAGCATCTGAGCTTTACTACCAACCTTCAAGTAAATTTGTCGCTGATTTCTTAGGTGGTGGCAGTTACCTTGCTGCTAAACGAGTTTCGAATTCAGAATATGAAACCCACTTGGGCGTGGTTGAAGCCACGGCTCAACAAGATATTCCAGTACAGGCGGAGTGCTCTTTACTGCTAAGACCGCAGCATGTACAAATTCAATCCGATGAAGATAGTTCGGTAACCGTATTGGAACAGCATTTTATGGGTGATCACTGCCGTTATGTGATTAACGCGAATGGTGACCGTTTGTTAGCTACAGCTTCGCAAGCATTAAATATAGGTGAGTCCGTCGCGGTGAAAATTGAAACGCAAGGCGTCCTGGCATTTGCTTAACGCTCCTGAGTATCTTTGCTATCTCGTTTACGACTTTCCAACATACAATAAAAAAGCCCGGCTGTGGAGCCGGGCAAGTGCTCTTCTCCTGTTGATGAGCGCCTTTTCAGACAGCGTTGACTCTCATCATAGTGCTCGAAGCGGGCACAAGGTTCAGTTATAAAGACAAGAAGTCTTTAAACTGTTGAAGAACACGTTCCGCAGTGTCCTTATCTTGCATCTCTGCAAAAATTCGTAGCAGTGGCTCAGTGCCAGAGAAGCGAGCGATGATCCAACCGCCGTTTTTGAAGTAGACTTTCGCACCATCTTCATAGCTGACTTTTTCGATTTCAAACTCAAACTCAGGCAACTGCTTTTCAACATAAATCTTGTTGAACAGTACGTCTTTTTGCGCTGGTTTGAACTTGCAATCGCCTTCTGCCATGTAGGCATAGCCGTACTTGCCGTAGATTTCATCCAGCAACTCAGACAGCTTCTTGCCGGTTACTGAAATCATTTCTACCAATAGACTTGATGCGAATACGCCGTCTTTACCTTTGATG
Organism: Vibrio sp. 1727; assembly: GCF_033344415.1. Lineage (NCBI taxonomy): Bacteria > Pseudomonadati > Pseudomonadota > Gammaproteobacteria > Vibrionales > Vibrionaceae > Vibrio > Vibrio sp. 1727. The sequence goes on along the minus strand of NZ_JAWPOT010000005.1, from coordinate 51,557 downwards.
TGGCCGCGAATGGTTAGGCCGCCAGAGCTTTCCCCGCCAATCAGTGAGTCATCCGCTTCCATTTTGGAGCTGATGTGCTTAAAGCCTACAGGAACCTCAAAGCATTTCTCGCCATGATCTTCGGCGACTTTATCGAGAAGGTGGGTGGTTGCGATGTTACGTACCACGGAGCCTTTCCAGCCTTTGTATTCAAGTAGGTAGTAGTAAAGCAGCAGTAGCACTTCATTTGGATGAATGAAGTTACCTTTTTCGTCGATAATACCAAGACGGTCCGCATCGCCATCAGTACCGATGCCAATATCGTAACCTTGCTCTTTCACTAGGTGCATCAAACGGTAGAGTGTTGCAGCGCTTGGCGAAGGCATTAACCCACCGAAATCTGGGTTTTTGCCATCGTTAATCACATCAACGTCACAGCGGCCGTTGATTAATACGGTTTGCAGTGCGTTTTTCGCGACACCAAACATTGGGTCGATCAAAACACGTAAATTCGCCTTCTTGATCGCTTCGATGTCGATAAAGTCGATGATTGAGTCAACGAATTCGTTCATCGGATTGATGATTTCAATCAGCTTATCTTCAACCGCTTGTTCAAAGTCGACGCTTTTTACATCTTGCGCAGTGAGCGCGTCTATTTGTGATTCGATTTTTTGGGTGATGATTTCATCTGCGTCACGACCGCCTTCAATGAAGACTTTAATGCCGTTGTAATCGGCAGGGTTGTGTGATGCGGTAATACATGCCGAGTATGCGCAGCCCATTTCTTTCGCTTTAAACATTACGATAGGTGTTGGGACAAATTTGTCGATAAAGCTAACCATAATGCCGTTTGCTGCTAGAACTTCAGCGAACCAACGACCTGCTTTATCGGAAAGAAAACGACGGTCATAGCCAATCACAAAACCGCGATCAGCAACCGATTCGTTATTCGTGATGTTTGCAACTGCTTGGGCAACCAAGCGTACGTTATCTTTGGTGAACTCCTCACCGATAAATGCACGCCAACCGCCTGTACCAAATTTGATCATGATTCGATCCTCGATAAGAGCGGCATCCCACCGCCTCTTAAATCTTTGCTAGCGAACCGATGCACACATCAAACTCAAGTGCATCGGATAAATCAAAAGGGGAAAAGCTCTCCCTCAAAAGATGATTAACCTAGAGTAACGATAACTTCGTTTACTGAACCTTCCGCTTGAACTGGTACAGAGGCACCATTCACTGCTTCACCGTTCACAGTAATCGACTTAACGCCTTTGCTTACTAAGTCTGGGTTAACGACTTTGATGTTGTACGTTGCACCTAGCCATTGACGAGTCACTTCGAAACCAGGCCAGTTCGTTGGGATACATGGATCGATAGTTAGGCCATCGAAGCCTGTACGCACACCAAGGATAAAGTTGGTAACAGCGAAGTAAGCCCAGCCAGATGTACCTGTTAACCATGGGTGGTTTGCACGACCGTGGTCTTGGTGGTCACGACCCATGATGAACTGCACATAGGAGTACGGTTCTGCGATACGTTTTTCGATGATGTCGTTCTGGTTGTATGGGTTTAGCGCATCGTAGAACTTCATTGCACGATCACCACGACCCAGTTTCGCTTCAGCTACCCAAGCCCATGGGTTTGGATGCGAGAATATCGCACCGTTCTCTTTTACGCCTTGGTAAACACGAGTTACGAAGCCGATATCATCATTCGGTGTTGCAAAAGATGGTGAGTTTAGGTGGAGGCCGTATTCAGAGAATAGGTTCTCATCGACAGCGTCCATCGCTTTTTCGCCGCGCTCTTGAGATACCGCACCAGAAAGTACCGCAAGTGTGTTTGACTCTAGGTGTACACGACCTTCTTTTTGTTGCGCTGTACCGATCTTTTCGCCGTTTTTCGTTAGGCCACGGATATACCAGCCGCCTTCTTCGTCCCAAAGGTGTGTTTCACACGCTTCACGCACGTTTGCTGCCATCTCGGTGTATTTTTCAACGTCGGCTTCCTTACCTAGGTATTTCGCTAGGTCGATGAACTCCTGCAGTGCCCAGAAATGTAGGAACGACACCATTGAAGATTCGCCGCCACCTAGGTTCAGACAGTCGTTCCAGTCTGCACGCAGACCTTTACAGATACCGGTTTGACCTACGTATTCAGCCGAGAAGTCTAGCGCGGCTTTCATGTGGTCATAAACCGTTGCATCGCCACCGTCGGCGTAAGGGAGCACTTCGTCGAAGAAGCTGTGCTCACCGGTTTCCATCACGTACTTACAGATGGTTGGAACTAGCCATAGGTGATCATCAGAACAGGTGTCTTCGATGCCGTGAATTTTGTCTTCATCAGAAGGTGTTGGAACTACGGTTGGAGATTTAGATGGTTTAACATCCGCTTTTTCTGGATCAAACCAATCTGGATCGAATAGGTGTAGACCGTAGCCCGCTTTTACTTGGCCGCGCAGTAGGTCAACGATACGTTTGCGCGTCATTGCTGGGTTAGCGTGAGGAACTGAGATTGCATCTTGCGCTGTATCGCGGTAACCAAGACCAGTACGGCCTCCCACCTCGATGAATGAAGCAAAGCGAGACCACACCACACACGTTTCCGCTTGGTATAACGTCCAAGCGTTGATCATGGTATCTAGACCTTCGTTTGGTGATTTCACTTGGAACTTGCCACAACGCTCATCCCAGTGTGCTTTGATACCCGCAAATGCGTTGTCGACTTCTGCAAGGTCTTGGTACTTAGCACGCAGACGCTCTCCGTTGCCTTTACCGATACCGAGAATGTAAGCAAAGCGAACTTCTTCACCCGGCTGAATAGTAAATTGCTTATGCAAAGAGCCACAGTGGTTGTAACAAGTTTGCGCTGTATTGAAACACTTACCTTGTTCTACCGCTAACGGGTTTGCTTCGTCACGGTATAGGCCTAGGAAGCTGTCACGTTGGCCGTCGTATGAATCTGGGGCAAATGTTGAAGCTAGGTAGTAGAAGCCTTCGAAATCGTTGGTGTTGTAGTACAGGTCGTACTCGATCACGCCTTCGTTGTAAGCCGTACCTGCCGAGTACAGAGACATCTGATGGTTTTGGTTATCAGATTGAATGTGGCTGAATGAGAACTCAACAAATGAGAATGCACTGATCGTACGTGGTTTGTCAGAGGTGTTTTTAATCACTACATCCCAGATTTCAGCGTCTTCGCCTTTTGGCACGAACAGAGTTTTTGTTGCGGTAATACCGCTGTATTCACATTTGAACTTAGAGTAAGACAAGCCGTGACGAACTTCGTAGTTTGCTTCGTCTAGGCTCTTCGCAACTGGTTGCCAAGAGATTGACCAGTAATCACCTGTCTCATCATCACGCAAGTAAACGTAGTGTCCTGGGCGATCGAATGTCGCATTTGGACGGAATTTAGTAACACGGTTGTATTCTGGAGAGTTGTAGAACGAGTAGCCACCCGCGTTGTGCGAGATAACCGTACAGAACTTCTCAGTACCTAGATAGTTGGTCCATGGTGCTGGTACGTCAGGGCGAGTGATGACGTATTCGCGATTCTCGTTATCGAAATAGCCGTATTTCATTTGTGTCTTTCCTTTTTACGAAGCTGCATCAGCAGCCAAAATTTAAAAACTCTTCAAGCGTGATGTTTCGACATCAGTTTTGTATTACTTCCACGGTTTACGGTAATTCACTCCCTGCAAATCAAGCAGAGGTAGATGGCCTTTCAAGCGTGATAAATAGTCGGTCCAATCTCGGTGTTGTTTGTCTGTCCAACATGCTTCTGCCATTGCAGTTAAACGAGGGAAGAGCATGTAGTCCATGCGAGGTTGGTTATTGATAATTTCGCACCATAATGCTGTTTGAATGCCCCAAATGCGCTTACGTATTGGGTCGTCAGCAGGCACTTCAGCGAGCGGCTCGTAGTTGTAAGCTTTTTCTAGTGGCAGTGGGTTTGCCCAGTCCACGCCCGGTTCTTCAGGTGCGTAGTCTTGGGTCATATCTAGGTAAGTGGTTTGTGCTGGTTGCAGCACCACATCAAAGCCTTGGCGAGCACAGTTCAAGGCCGCTTCTTCGCTTAGCCATGAGTAGATCACCGTATCTTTACTGACTTTGTCGCCGTGTTGAGCTTCTTCCCAGCCCAGCATGCGTTTGCCCAATTTACGAAGTTTGTCTTCGGCATAACGCAAGAAGTGTCCTTGCAAATCTTTGTAGTCGCTGTAACCCAGTTGTTCCATTAGTGCTTGGCATGCTGGGCTTTTTGACCATACGCCGTTAGGTACTTCGTCGGCACCAATATGAACGTAAGGCGCAGGAAAAAGCGCAGAGACTTCTTCTAGCACTTTGTCGATAAATTCATAGCTCCCCGGCAGAGCTGGGTTAATGACGTTGTCGTTGTAATGCTGAATACTGCGGTATTCGGTGGTATCTTCCGCTTCTACCAATAGGTGTGGTAACGACTTGATGGCGGCTCGGCAATGACCAGGTACATCAATTTCAGGAATGATGGTGATGCCGCGTTGCGATGCAAATTCGATAACGTCTTTGATGTCTTCTTGTGTGTAGAAGCCGCCGTAACGTTCATCAAAGTGCGTGTACTGTGGTTCATTGATCTCATCCAATCCGCGCCAAGCACCAATATCGGTCAGTTGAGGCAGTGATTTGATTTCAATTCGCCACCCCTCATCGTCGGTAAGATGCCAATGGAACGTATTGAACTTGTAATGAGCCAGTTGGTTGATCAAGCGTTTGACTTGCTTAACGGAGTGAAAATGACGAGCACAATCCAGCATCATACCGCGGTAACGAAAACGTGGCCTGTCCTTGATTGAACAGCAAACTACTTCCATTGAGTTAGGTTGATCGCCAACTTTGATTAGTTGTAATAACGTTGCACAAGCATGGGTAAAACCAGACGAAGATCCTGCTTCAATTTTGATTGACTCTTCGGCTGCTTTCAGTTTGTAAGCGCCTTCATCCAAGGTTGGGTTGCCTTTGAAGATGAGCTGACTGCCATTGTCTGATGCGAACTCAAATTGGTGAATGCGCTTAAGCTCATCAAGTAGCCATTCTTTAGCTGAATTGGCCAGGCTTGAATAAACCGCGACGCCAGCATGATGATCAAAGCTAAAATAGTGATCGCTGACCTCAATATGGTTTGGTTTTGGCAGCAAGGGCTGTGCATGGGTTAAACTTGCAGGAATCTCACTGCGTTCACGGTATGGTGAAGCTAATACGATAGGCGTGACATCCACTTGTGCGCGCTGTGGGTTTCCATCAACGACAAAGTTGATCATCGCTTCGTTAAAGCCATCCGAGTAATAACGGAATGGGTTCGAACCAATACTGAATTCACAGTAATAGTGATGGTTGGCAGCCAGTACCACCCCTTCTGGCTTAAGTGTGCAAAAACTACCAATTTGAGTCAGTTGACCATTTGAAACGCTGTCTGGAAGAATGTAACGATCGAAAGCGAAAGTTAAGCTCCAGCTGTTTAGGTCTTGGTCGCTCAAGTTATGAAAGGTGAGGCCAAAGCGGCAGTTTTGTTTCTGCTCAGAAAGGACTACGAGATCAACACGATATTCCATATCTACTCCTACGCCGCACTGAGCGAGTAAAGGTTATGTTCTGGTTTGCCAGCAAACATAATTGCGCCTTCAATCGCGTCAAACTGTGGCTCAACAATCCATTGCTGAACTGGTGGTGAAAGCCAACGTACAATGCGTTCAGCTATGCTGCCCATTAAACAAATACGTGTTGCGCCGCGCTTGTTTAATGCCACGAGAAACATTTCTATATCCGCTGCGGTTTGCTTCAGCATTTCAATGGCCAGTGCATCGCCTTGTTCCGCATGTTGGAAAATAGCCGGAGAAAACTGCCCATAATCACGAGGAAGCGCCTGTTTTGACCACGCCACCACGTTGTCGACCTCATTTTCGAAATGCGTCATAACGTGTTGTGCTAGGGGCGTTTTTTCTCTGATGCCATCTTCAGCTAACAAAACTTGCTGAACTAGGCGTAGCCCCATCACTGCACCGCCACCTTGATCCGAAATAGGGAACTCACGACCACCGACAACATGTTGCTCCAATCCGTTAAGGTAGATGCCACAAGAACCGGTTCCCGCAATCATGATTGCGCCATCTTCGCCATTGTGCGCACCAACGCACGCACCGTAAGCATCGGTATTCAGAGTCATACTGGCAAATGGATGAGGAAGAGACATGAAGGCTTGCCAAGATGCTTTGTGCTCTGCGCCAGCAAGGGCTAAGCCGACGTGCATCGACGCGAAATCTTGTTGTGTCAGACCGCCTTGCTCGGTAGCCGAAGTGATGGATTCAAGAATCGAAGCCATTGCTATTTCAGCACCTAGCATGATGTTGGCACTGCCGCTTTTGGCCTCGCCAAGAAAATTACCTTGTGAATCTTTAATCCTGGCTCGACATGACGTGCCGCCACCATCGATACCGACAAAATACATTCCCATGATTATTCTTCCTTCATATTTTTAGAGGTCGCCAACTGAGAAACATGCTGAGCTTGACTCATTATCGCGAGTAAGTACCAAGCGCCATGCGGGATCCATTGTTCGCCCCAGCGCCAGTTTTGTAACACGTCTTCTTTTTGTGCAGGTGGGTTAAATGCAATGTCTTCCTCGTCTTCAAAGCCGCCAGTGATTCCGTTACACACGCCACCTTTTGCGTTGAAGAAACCATATTGAGGGAGGTAATCAGGGTTGTTACGACCATGGCCATCTAGCATGCACATGTCGTATGGGTTTAAGCCTACAACCCAGTTCAATGCATCTTGAGCAAACACAGAAAGTTGTTGCTGTACTTCTTGCGACGCTATATGCGGTTGAGCAAGGTACGCCATGGTCGCGAGTGAGCCCAGTCGAGCATTCTCGCCTTGCCACCAATAGCCGGATTCATTGTTGTGTGCGACAAAAAATGCCTCGCGTTTTGACTCATTTACGCCTTTAACATATTGGCGAGGGTAACCGAATGGGTTGATCACTTTATTCGATATTGTGACCTCAAACTCACACGCTAGGTTGACGATACGTTTTACCGATTCCGCTCGTGCTGAGTCGTCTTCAATTGATAGATATTCGCATAGGGCAATAACTGGTAGACCAGCTTCGGCTGCGTGAAAATATGGACGGCTGCCGTCTTGGTTTGCTGACCAAAAGTGTTGAATCTGCTCATCGCTCATTTGGCGTGCAACTAAACGTTGCGTCCACAAACGGCTCTCTTCCAAGTAGCGAGTTTCTTTGGTTGCTTTAAACAGTTCTACACAAGCCAGTAGCGCACAGTATTCGTCGATAATGTTTTCTTCCCCATCATTGAGGTACTGCGTATTATGCTCTTTTAAGTGCCAGTAACCATTTTCGGCAGCGTTGCGGTATTTTTGTTGATCGTATTCACCGTGAACACTTAAACGCGACGCTGCCGCTAGCGCTGCAATGGCGACACCGCCACCTTGTCGAAAGCCTGCTTGATAGTCGTCAAATTTGTGACCAAGTTGAGTTTCGTACGCGCAAATCTCGCGTTGCGCAGTATCTTTGCTCCACTTGTCAAAGACCGTCATGTAGAAAAAGCCTTTTTCGTTTTGCATACGCACAAGAAAGTCTGCACCGAACAGGGCTTCTTCAATCAGACGTGTACGTGTGAAAGCTGCAATGTCTTCGCTTCCTTCAAGCAATGAAACCCCTTTTAGGATGTTCCAAACCACCATTGGGGTTTGTTGAGGATTCAAATAATTCGCGTATGAAAGGTGACTTAAATACTTGCTAACGTCTCCTGATGCGTCGTACCAGCCGCCGTGTACATCAACCTTTTTATTGGAGTTTAGTACTGGAAGTTGTCGATCTTGTTGATCGAAGATCCCGCCGCAACGTTGCGATTTGAAGTAGTGGATCACATCTGACAAAGTTTGATCCAACAGAATGTGTTCGCCAACGATGAAAGAGGAAGAGCGCGTATCTTCTACTTGCAAGAAATAGTCACCTGACGTTGTGAAAGAGGAAAAGTCGATGAGGTAGAAATAGCCCTGATGCCAGTTCGCCACTTTACCTTGTTCTTCAACCGCAAAAGTTGCCACGGTTTGCTCGCTAGTGGCACAAATCAATTGAGCAGTGTAAGAAGACAAGTGTGGTTGTTCGGTCTGGATAATGGCTTTCTTTGGGCCCAGACGTTCATAACCAATGTGGTTAGTCAGTAGCAGCATTCAATGTCTCCGGGAAACGATAAAAACAGGAATGGGCCAGGCTGAACCTGACCCTCGTTATGATTAATCTTCAAATAAGTAACAGCGGACAAAGTGGTTGTCGGACAGTTGAGTGACGCCCGGTAGTCGTTCGCGACATTTGTCGGTAGCGTGTACACAACGTCCAGCAAATGGACAGCCGACAGATTCTGGTGTCCAAAGTGGGATTTCCCCTTTGTTGCCTTTCAGTTTCTCGTGAATAGACTTCGATGGATCTGGAACCGCAGATACCAACAGTTGCGTATATGGGTGTTGAGGATCGTGAATGATTTCTTCAGTATCGCCCCATTCAACCATGTGACCTACGTACATGACCGCGAGATCTTCAGCAATGTAACGCGCTGTTGCGATGTCGTGAGTGATGTAAAGCAGAGACATTTGTTTCTCGAACTTCATCTCTTCCATCAAGTTCAGAACACCGGCACGGATTGATACATCGAGCATCGATGTTGGCTCATCCGCCAATACCACTTCTGCACCAACTGCGATGTTACGAGCTAGGTTTACACGTTGACGCTGACCGCCAGATAGCTGGTGCGGGAACTTTTGCGCCGTTTCTTTTGGTGGAATAAGACCAACTTGTTCAAGTAGGTCGTACACACGCTCTTCCAGTTCTTTCTTGTTGCTAGGTGAGACCTTTTTGTGGATTAGCAGTGGTCGAGCAATATGGTGGAAGATATTGTGCGTTGGGTTTAGCGAGCCAAACGGGTCTTGCCACACCATTTGTACACCTTCACGGTAGGTCATTAAATCGTGACGAGAGGTGATGTCTTGGATATCACGACCTTTGTATTCAATGATGCCATCGGTTGGTGCGTACATTTTTGCAATCATTTTTGCAGTAGTAGACTTACCTGAACCAGATTCACCTACCACTGACAAGCCGCGGCTCTTGTACATTTTGAAAGAGACGTCGTTGATTGCGCGCATCTTAGATTGTTTGATTGAGTTACTGTTTAAAGGGAAGTCCTTAACGACATTTTTACCCTCAATCAGCAGTTCGCCGAATTGTTTGCTCATAATTCTCTCCAGTGTAATTTTTGTTCTTAGCTAGCGTTTTTTTGTTGTTAAACCTTAGCTTGAGCAATGGTGTCGCCGTACAAATGGCAATTTGAGAGGCGACCTGGTTCAATTTGACGTAATTGGGTTGGTACACGTGTACATGCTTCATGTACGCGGTCGCAACGAGCTTGGAAGCGGCAGCCCTGTGGTACTTCTAGCAAGTTCAACGGGTTACCTGGAATACCAGTCAATTTGGTCTTTGGTCCAGTTAGTGGAGGGAAAGAGCTACCCAAACCTTTGGTGTAAGGGTGGTAAGGACTTTCCAGAATTTGCTTAGAAGGCGCGACTTCAATCAACTCACCTGAGTACATGATGCCGATACGATCCGAGAACTCGACCATCAATGACAAGTCATGTGTGATGAACAGAATTGAGAAACCAAACTCTTCTTTAAGCGCGTAAATTTTTTGTAGAATCTCACGTTGAACTACCACGTCTAGTGCCGTTGTAGGTTCATCCATGATGATCATTTTTGGGTTCAGAGCCAAAGCGATAGCAATAACCAGGCGTTGACGCATACCGCCAGAGAATTGGTGTGGGTAATCGCTTAGTCGGCTAGGGTGGATATCAACGATTTCCAATAGACCTTCAGCGCGTGTTTTTGCTTGAGCGCGAGTCATATTGGTATGACGCATGATGACGTCACAGAACTGCTCTTCCATGGTTAGAACAGGGTTCAAAGCGTTCATCGCACTCTGGAATACCATCGACATTTCACTCCAGCGGAACGCTTGCATGCGATCATCGCTGTACTGAAGGATATCTTCACCGTTGAAGATAACCTCACCACCTGTGATAAACGCTGGCGGCTTATGAAGGCGCATTAGTGAGAAGGCAACAGTGGATTTACCACAGCCAGATTCACCAGCCAGACCGAATACTTCACCGGGTGCAATGTCGAAGCTCACGTTGTTACAGGCGCGGACATCGCCCGCGTCTGTGATGTAGTCTACGCATAGGTTACGGATGGAAATTAGTGGTGCAGTCATGATTATTTATCTCCGCTCCATAGTGCATTTTGTGGTGCCAGTTCAGGCTCACGCTCTTTCTTGTCTTTTGCTGCTAGTTTTTTCCAGCGTTTCATGCCTTTGTGAGAACGAAGTTGAGGGTTCGCAATTTCGTCAACGGCAAAGTTCAACAGAGCAAGACCAGTAACCAGTAATGTTAGGGCAATACAAGGTGCTAGTACTTCCCACCATGCGCCAATCAGCATGGCTGATGAGGTTTGCACGTTGTAAAGCATGATGCCCCAACTGATCGTGTTGGCATCACCCAAACCTAGGAACGAAATGACCGCTTCAGTGTTGATCGCCAGCATTACTGAGCCAATGAAGCTCGCACCGACAATTGGGATAAGGTTTGGTAAAATCTCAACAAAGATGATGCGGAATGAAGACTCTCCCAATACTTCGGCAGCTTTAACGAACTCTTTCTCGCGTAGTGCCATAGTTTGAGAGCGGACAACACGTGCACCCCATGCCCAAGAAGTACCAGCGATAATCAAGGCAATGGTGAGTGGGCCTGCTTCACCGATAAAGGCCGCCAACACGAATAGCAATGGATACTGCGGAATTACTAACATGATGTTCATCGCGGCACTCAATACGTCATCCACTTTACCGCCGAAGTAACCTGCCGATATACCAATGACTGTTGCTAAGAAACACACGATGATGCCAGCACCAAAGCCTACACCCAGTGATACTCGTGCACCGTAAGCCACCTGCGACCAGATATCGCGACCCATTCGGCTAGTACCTAATACGTGGTCGGCCTTTTTAGACATAAGCAGTGTACGACGATCGTCTGCTAGGTTTTTAGCGACCCAACCATCAGGGTTGTTTTGTGCCTGTTTTACAACAAAGCTTGGGTATTCGTGTGGGTTACCGGTTCGCTTGTCTGGCGCATGCTTTGTAAGTAAAGGAGCGGCAATCGCAACGAACACGAACAGCGTAACAATGCCAAGACCAATGCGAGCAAATGCGTTACCTAAAATAAGTTTGAATAGTTCTTTCATGATTATTTGCCTCCCGTACGTAGGCGAGGGTCTAGAATCATGTACAGCATGTCAGCCATTAAGTTGAAGCACAGCATGAACATCGTCATGATAATTAACTGACCTTGAAGTACTTGGTAGTCACGAGCGTGAATTGCGTTCAATAGAACAGTACCTAGGCCTGGGTAGTTGAAAATCATCTCGATGATTAATTGACCTCCAATGGCCATACCTAAAGACATAGACAGTGCGGTAACACTTGGAAGTAGTGCGTTACGTGCGGCGTAATTAAAGACGACGCGGTTTTCACTCAGCCCTTTACCTTTAGCCATCGTGATATAGTCTTCGGCGAGAAGGTTGATCATGTTGTTACGCATGTTAACTAGGAAGCCACCAATTTGAACGATGGTTGCACAGAATAGAGGTAGTACAGCGTGGTAACCCACGTTCTTGATGAACTCCCAGCTTGTCCAATCAGGAATAGTACCTGGCGTGTAAGCATAGCCAGATGGGAACCATTTCAGGCCAATCGCAAAGGTAAACAGCGCTAACATTGCGATAACCATTTGTGGAATAGCTTGAATGATCAATGTGCCAGGCGTTACGAATGCATCGTACTTACTACCGCGCTTCCAGGCGGCAAAAATACCAAGGACAGAAGCGATGGAGAAAGAAAGTACAACCGCAGTACCAGCTAGAAATAGTGACCAGCCAAATGCACTACCTAGTAAAGAATTAACTGAAAGTGGGTAGAACTGGATTGAGGTGCCCAATTCCCAACTTAGAATGTTTTTAATGTACGAGAAGTACTGAATGTAAATTGGCCCATCAACGAAACCGAGCAGTTCTTTCATTGCTGCGATTCGTTCTGGAGTCACCTGTACTGAAGCATTAGCAAACATCATGGTAACTGGGTCACCAGGCATTGCTCGCGGAATAATAAAGTTTAACGTCGCTGCAACTAAGAGCGCGACAAGATAGAACGACAAACGTCTTAAAAAATAACCCATAACTCACACCTTACTCACCCAGATTTTTTCCCTGTTTCTGGTTTCAGGTCGCTCCTAGCGAAATTTAGAGCGAAAAATCCCCTGACGACGAGCGCCACATATTGGTTTCGTTAACAAGGGATTTTTATAGGCGGCACACGGGATGTATGCCGCTTGAAATGAACTTCTACTTATTTAACTGGTTTTAGGTCCAGTACGTGAAGTAGACGCTCTGGGATACCTGCCCAAATGTTTGGACGGCCCTTAGGGTTTTCTTCGTTCCACCAACCAGTGAAGCGAGTTGTGTTGTATTGGTACATGTACGCGCCAGATAGCACAGGAATAGTTACTTGGTCCTGAGCAATGATCTTCTGAATGCCATGAGCGATCTCTAGCTGTTCTTGCTTATCTGCTGTCTTGTAGAAGCTGTTAAGAAGACCGTCTAGCTTATCGTTCTTGTAGAAGTGCATTGCAAAGCGAGGCATGCCGTCACCAGCTTGTAGCTTCGAGTTGTAGCCACTATCCCAGTACAAGTGTGGATCTGCACCGTGGAAGTAGTTGGTGTAAGCAACGTCGTAAGTACCTTCTAGCATTGCTTGGTTGTATACCGAGAAGTCTGGTGTACGAGCACGAGCTTTAATGCCCACTTCTGCTAGTTGCTCAACGGCTAGTTGTACTGTGTTGTTGAAGTCAGTCCAACCGTTTGGTGATTGAATTAGGAGCTCGAAAGACTTGCCAGATGGTGTATCCACAAAGCCATCTTTGTTTACATCTTTGAAGCCAGCTTTAGCTAGAAGCTTTTTCGCACCTTCCGCGTTGTATGTGTTGTAGCCCTTGTACTTGTTGTGCGTCTCTTCATCAGACCAAGCTTCGAATGCGTAGCCAAGGCCAGATGCGAAGTCGTTCACTGTACCGCCGCCGTAGAAAGCGATATCAATGATAGTTTGACGGTCTAGCGCCATAGAGAACGCACGACGGAAGTCAACGTTAGTTAGTGCTTCGTTTTTCGCAGCGTCTGGGTTTTTGAAGTTCACTACAAATGCTTGAGTACCCGCTGGTGGGTACCAGTAGTGGTGATTCGGACTTGCTGCAGCGTACGTACGGTCGATGTCTGGTACGAATGAAGACGTCCAGTCCATTTCGCCGTTAACGATTTTGCCCAAGAATTGGTCGTTGTTCGCGATTTGTGGCACACGCAGACAATCTACATCTAGGTTGTCAGCATCCCAATAATTCGGGTTCTCACACTGGATATATAGCTGCGGTGTGAAAGTGTCGATTTCAGTAAATGGACCACTGCCTACTGGATTTTCGTTTGTGAATGTTGCTGGATCTTTTACTTTGCTCCATACGTGCTTAGGTACGACTGGTACTTTCGCAATTTCGTAAGGAACGTTTGAGTTTGCTTCGCTTAGACGGAATTTAACTTGGTAGTCGTTAACTTTTTCTACGCCAGTCACCCAAGAGTTGATACCAGATTGGTCTAGCTCTGGCTTCTCTTTAACTAGGTTGAAAGAATAAACAACATCATCAGCGGTAAACGCTTTGCCATCAGACCATTTTACGCCCTTACGGATATCGAAGGTTACGCTCATCAGGTCATCAGCCATGGTAAAGTTTTCTGCTAGACGAAATACAGGCGTGTTACCGTGCATTTCGTTAAAAACAACGAGCGGCTCGTAAATAAAGTCGGTTGTTGTGTGCAGGTTAGTTGCACCCAAGAAAGGGTTAAAGTTACGAACGAAAGTTGTAAACTCTTTAGGGTGGATAGTCAGTTCACTGCGTTCAGCCGCAGTAGCTACCGATGCAAAACCTGTAGTAGCCGTTGCAATAATTGCTGTTGCTAGTGCTGTTTTTTTAATATTGGCAAGCATAGCTGTTCCTTACTATTTGCTTTCATTTCACTAAATGGAATTGAATGTCATCAATTGATAAACACTCTCTAAGACCTACCTCTTGTACATGCCTTACTCATTACAACATTGAGTTTCGCCAAGAGTGGCCTGTAGGCCTTAGGTAGGAGTAAGAAAACACCTTATCCATAAAATAATCAAACTTGATTCCCGTTAAAAACGTTAAAATCTCTGAGCTCTCCGTTATAAACGTTATTTTGGCTAATTTTAACCAGCATTGGGCCAAAAAATAAACGTTGATATGCGTCGCAGTTTATATCCTTGTTAATAATAAGTGTTGGTGATTACTAACCTGCTGGTCCTTTTTAAATATACGTTTCCTGCTTGTTTTCTAGGTTCGGAGATCTCGCTCACATGCAGAAATGGTGTTAATTAATCAGCTAAAAATTAATCTGCCGTTCTGTTGTGATTAAGTTCGCAATCTCTATCAATAGTTCGTCAAAATCCGCTTGTTATCTGAAAAATGGCCTTTTTTATCGACAGTTTTCTTCCGTTTGTTGTCCTTTTTTTATTATATGAATGAAGTTTTTTCGGTTGCTCGAACTTACCTAGTTAAGACAAGTTAAATGGATAAGGTCGTACGTTTTGAAGACCAACAATAGATAGCGTTGTCTAACCGAATGTTCGTTATTGGAAATATGGTAATGGGGTAGGAAGAGGCGGTCTCTTTTATCTCTAGGAAGGGAATACTCGAATAACAAAAAAGCCCAGCATGCACGCTGGGCTAGTTTTTTTGATAAATATTAGCTGGTCAATAGTCGCTGTAGTTTATCTCGTTGTGCTTCTATGTATGCTCTCTCGGGGCTCTGTTCTTTGCAGTGTTCGAGAATGAACTCTATCGAGCTTAGCACCGTTCTCCAACGTGGTGTTTTGGGTAATGTTTCTATACGCATGTATTTATCTAAGGTGCGTGTTTGTAAAGTACTTCGGTCTAGATAAACGCGCCACAAGCCACTTTGCTCTGCAAATGCGAATTTACTTTCACCCGTTACAGATTCCCAATACTCTAAAGCATGTGTCATTGCGTCGACTAGAACTTCCCGCATAAGTTCTTGCTTGTCCTTTTTATTACCGAGTGCTTTGTCTGCAAGGCGCGTAAATTCTCCGCCAAGCTCTTTTAGCTTTTGCAATTGGTCTTTGTCACCATCAAATGCATAACTTGAAAGCACTTCTACGGCGGTTTCTAGATTATGTATGCGAGCGGCACTGGCTCCACCGCCGACATTAAAGATGTACATGATATCTAACCCTGAACCTTCAGGGAGCTTAAGAATGTCTGCTTCGATGTTCTGACGAATATCTTCAATATAGATATCAATCTTGCCACAGTAATGAGGTTGTTTGACGGTTAGATATTTAGGGGCAATCAGCTCATCAGCAGATGAGCGCTTTAGCTGTTCTAAGCTGCGCTTGAATAGCTTACAAGCAGCTTCGTTAGCAAAGCGAATACGCTTGTCTTCACGTAGACAGATGATAGCTTCAGGAGCCGATTCTAGCTGTTCCAACAAACGACCTTGAGTCTCAAGTAAGCTTGCTTCAACGACTGCTCGCTGTCTAAGTTCAGACTCTAGCACTTTGTTTTCCATATGGCGCATTTCTGCTTTACTTGCCGTTAAATGCGCTTGGATACGTGCCGCCAACTCTTGTTTATTAAATGGTTTCGATAAATAGTCGTTGGCTCCTGCTTCAAAACCTCTTACACGATCTTCTGTTTGACTGAGTGCGGTGAGCATAATGATTGGCAACTCGGCATGATCATAGGTTTCACGTAGTTCACTACAAACTTGGTAGCCGCTCATGCCTGGCATCATGATATCCAATAACAGAAGTTCCGGCTTCTCTTGCTCGACGAGCGCTAACGTTTCTGGCCCATCGGAGACGGTACGCACACGATAGCCCTCTAAACGTAAAAAGCTTTCAAGCACGCGTAAGTTTACTGGTTCATCGTCAGCAACATACAGTAACGGGCCGTCTGGGTTCTCTGGAAGTGATAAGTCTTCACTGTTCTCTACATTAACTTCAGGGATTTGGAAGTGTCCGTGCGCAGCTAGAGTCTGGGTTGCTTGGATTTCTTCTTCACTGGCGAGCGGTAAAGTGAAACTGAAGGTAGTTCCGACCATTGGTTGGCTACTGACGTATAACGAGCCTCCCATTAATTCGATCAATTGACGGCTAATGGAGAGCCCAAGCCCTGCACCTTGACGATAACGGCTCGCGTCTTGCCCTGCTTGGATGAGTGGTTCAAAAATATGTTCAAGTTGTTCTGCGGGAATTCCTTGTCCAGTATCCACGACTTGTACGCGTACATGATCATCTACCACATTAGCGGAGATAACAATTTTACCTTCTGAGGTGTATTTAATCGCATTGCCAATCAGGTTATATAGCACTTGTTCAAGGCGTTGCGGGTCAGCCGACACTGCTTTTAAATCCGCAGGGACTTGGTTGATGATGCGGATGGTTTTACTTCCGAGTAAATGGCTAGAAAGCTCTAAAACCAATCGTGTTGCACTGCCCAAACTCACTGCTGATTTCTGGATATCCATGCTTCCATAACGCATTTTATGATAATCCAACAAGTCATCGACTAGATTAGCGAGACGCTGACCACTTTTAATGATGATATCAAGCTGATATTTCTGGCTAGCGGGGATCGCACCATTGGCGCCGGACGCTAAGGTTTCAGCAATCCCGACCATGCCGTGTAACGGTGTACGAAGTTCATGAGAAGTCGTGGCTAAGAATTCATCTTTTAATTTATCGGCCAATTGCAGTTCTTCATTCTGTTTTTGAATGATCTGTATGTTGCTTTCTAGTTCTTCATTTTGCTTCTTAATGGTTTGAATCTTATCTCGAATAGAGCGGTGCATTCGTTCAAAGCTTAACGCAAGCCTACCAATTTCATCTTTACGAACCGTATTAAAAGACGTGTCATCAAGATCCCCTGCAGAGACCTTTTCGGCAACCCAAGTCAATTTCAGCAACGGAGAAGTGATAAAGTTTGATAAATAGTGAGAAGCTATCACCACAAGGATAATGGCGATCAACATAGCGATAACGAATAGTTTTTCGAGTTGATGGATACGAGCGAAAGCTTCGTTTTCTGGTAACTGTACGACGAGCGCCCAAATCACACCACGAGTTTCAATCGGTGCATAAGCCGCGATTATTTCTTCACCTAAGCCGTTCGTGTAAGTGCCGACACCAAACGCACCAGAGAGTGCTTTATCGATCACTTCTAAACTGTTCTTAATGTCGTCTTGTTTCGTGTTGATTGTGCGAGGTTGGTGATCATTTCCAACCAGCAAGGTGTTAATGGATGACTCTCGATTAGCGTCTGCGGCTAACTTAGTGATGCCATTATTTGGCAAGCGGAACATGGCATAGCTGTGTAGATAACCTTGCTGAACAATTGGTGCACCTAGCCAAGCGACTGATTTACCCCCTTCCAGTTCGAAGTCAGACACAATCACAGGAGTGTAGTCTTCGTTTACTTTTCGACGTTCAGTCACATCATCGGCGAGACGCTTGAAAGTTTTGCCAAGTGCCGAGTCTTTGTAGGGGCCTGATAACAAGTTCGTTCCGTAGTTATCGTCTTTGTTGATCGAGTAGGTGACGTTACCATTGATGTCGACCAGCAAAATGTCATTAAAATCAGAGCGCTTGAGGAGCTCCAAGTAGGCCCAATGATAGCGTTTATGCAAAAGTCGGTAACGTTCACTTCCTACATAGTTGGATGACTCGGGTAACGTTGAGGTTTTGATTTGGTCTCCGCTGCCCTCGATGTAGCGCTGTTGGGCGTTTTTACGAGACTCTTCAATATCATTGCCTAAACGACTAAAAGCATTGACGAGACCGTAGAATCGGCCACCACTGGCGTAAGCCAACTCTGAGCGCACAAAGCCCATGACTTCGGTTTCTCGTGCCTCAAAGTAGTCGATGATTTGCTGCTGTTTTGTATCTCGAACAGACAGTAAGTGCGAGGTGCTTTGTTCTTGCAGATCTTTACTGTGGGACTGCAAGAAAAAGATCGCAGTAATGGTAAGAGGTGTGATACTGAGCACCAGAAATGCGGTCATCAGTGTACTCTGAAGGCGCTTAAATTTCTGTTTTTTGTAGAATTTAAACATGGATAAGATTACAACTCATAATGGGCAGTTCTAAAACATACTTCGCTGCCGAGGTTCTCGTTAAAAACGGATAAGATGTTCAACTAGATAGAATTAACAAAATTAACGAGTTTTTTTTCTTTGACAAGAAAGTTAGTTGTAAAGCGTGCAGGGTGACGCAGTTTTTCTTATGAGTGTTGAATTTATGAGAAAAAATCGCGCAGGTTTGTGCCTGCGCGGGGGGAAGTTATGATTTTTTCGCGTAGTAGATAGAAAATTTATTGGTCTTATTTAGCGTCTCGCAATTATTAAACGCCCGCTCGATAATTGGTGGGTATTTTAAGAAGCTATTCGCGACAATCACCATTTCGCCGTCTTTGGTTAGATATTGTGGTGCCTGACCCAACAAGGTTTCCGCTGCGTTGTAATTTGTGTCTAAACCACTGTGGAATGGCGGGTTGCTGACGATAAAGCGGTAGTCTTTTGCGGTATCCGAGTATATATCTGATGCAAATACGCGTCCGGATAAACCATTCGCTTCTAATGTGGCTTGGCTAGAAGTGATCGCATAAGCATTAATGTCACACATCTCAATCGCGATCTCTGGATTCGCTTTCGCCATAAACGCACCGAGTACACCTGCACCACAACCAAAGTCGAGCACTTTGCCCGACAGCTTAGGTAAGGTTTCAAGCAGCAATCGGCTACCTAAGTCGAACTCGCCATGGCTGAATACGCCAGGTAGGCTCTTAACCGCTAGCGACTGCTCACCGAGCGTAACAGTGTAAGACTTAAACCAATCTGCTTGGTTGAAAGGTTTTGGTTCATTGAGGCAATTACCCCAGTAAAATGAGCAGCGACGAGCAGAGTCGTACTTGTTCACAGGGCCGTATTCTTGGAACATCTTCTCGATGCTCTTGATGCCGGAGCGGTTTTCACCAACGATGACGATTTCGGTGTTAATGCCCAGTTTCGCCATCAACATCGCCAGCAAGTATTCTGCTTCGGCTTTTGCTTTTGGCCAGTATAAAAGGACCATGTCTGCTTTTGTTTCAGCATCAAACACAGAGCCAAAATGACTTTTCACTTTGTCAGAGGTTTGAATTTGGCGGTAGTAGCTATAGTTGGAAGTAAACACTTCAACAGACTCACAATGAGCCACTAACTCAAGAGGAAATAGGTCTTCAACTTCACCAGCGACTAAAACGTGTTTTCCGTTGAAGTATTCAAGTTGGCGCTGAGCTATTTGGCTAGGAGCGATATAAGCAGACATAAATTTGGTTCATCAGAAATAATTTGGGGCAGATTTTCGCACAATCTGCCCCAAGCTTGAAGTGATTAAGCGGTGACTAGCTGTTGTCTTGTTGGTTAAGGAAGTCTTTGAATTCTTCCTCGTAGATATTAAACAGTACCATGGTCACGGCAAAAATAAGTGGGCCGTAGATAAGACCAATCAAACCAAACAGATGCAGACCACCCAGTAATGAGAAGAAAATCATAAGGGTATTCATGCCGGCGCTGCCTTGCATTAGCAACGGACGTAATAGGTTATCTATAGAGCCAACGATAACTACACTCCACACCGTCAAGAAGATAGCCCAAGTCATATCGCCTGTTAAGAACAAGTACGCTGCTGCAGGAATCCAGATTAGCGCGGTTCCTACCACTGGAATGAATGATGCAAAGCCCATCATTGTTCCCCAAAATAACCCAGGGAAACCGGCGAGCCACATACCGATACCGCCAGCCAAACCTTGAGCAATCGCTGTCATGAATGAGCCCATTACGGCTGATTTAGAAACTTGCTCTATCTCTGTCAATATGCGGTCTTCTTGGCTACGTGAGAGTGGCAGGATATGACGAATCGCAGAGATAATTTTGTCGTGGTCACGAAGCAGAAAAAACAGCACAAACAGCATCAGGAAGAAGTTCATTAGGAAGTTGGTTGCGTCTCCTAAAATCTTTGCGCTGATAGCGACTAAGTTAGAGCCAAACGATGTGGCAAATTGCCCAATTTTCTCAGCGATGGCTTTGGGCTCGATTTTATCAAAAGGTAAGTACTCATTAACAATCGCTAAGCCTTTGATAACGAAAGGATGTTGGAATATATCTTGGATACCACCATTGGTAACCCAATTATATGTATTTTGTGAGAAAACAGAGCCTTGCTGAACAATGGCGGCAAACACAAATAAAAGCGGGATAACAATAATAAACGTCAAGACGACACATGACAGCAGTGCCGCCATATTGGGGTGCTTGGGAATTTTCTGCTCAAACCATTCGTGTATCGGAAACATGAGCAAAGAAATGATAAAAGCCATCACAATTGAATTGATATATGGCTCAACCAATAAGTAGCAAGCAAAAGCAGCGGCGAGTAAAGCAACCATTAGTACTCGGTGACTCGACGTTATTTTTACATTATTTGGCATGGTATTAGTCCAACTTACAGGTGACGTTTACGGTTTATGCCTTCAATGATGGCGTGTAACCTTTATTACTTTGCACTCTTAACTCTTTCAAGCTTATGACAATGCCGAATTAGAGCAGGGCGATGTACCTTGCTATAATGACTACAAATCAGTCGGTTATCAATCAAGAGATGAGCTATGGGTTGTTGCAACGGTGATAAAAAGTGTCAAACTGAGAAAAAAGCTAAGCGAATACCGTGGTTTGGCATTGTCGTTGGGGTATTAGCGATATTGGTTATTTTGAATTGGCAATAAAAAAGGACCGTTACGGTCCTTTTCTAAATGCGTTATCGCCGTTTTTAGCGATTACTTCGCTTCTTCTGCAAGAACAGCAAAACAGCGGTCAGCCGCTTCTAGTGTGGCATCAATCTCTTTTGAACCATGAGCGAGTGAAGTAAAGCTCGCTTCAAACGCAGATGGCGCAAGGTAGACACCGTGTTTTAGCATTAAGTGGAAGAAACGCTTGAAGCGTTCTATATCGCACTTCGTTACGTCTTCGTAGCAAGTTACTTTTTCTTGGTCAGTGAAGAAGAAGCCGAACATACCGCCCACTTGTTTAACAACTAGCGGAATACCGTGTTTTTCTGCTAGAGACTTAAAACCTTCAGCAAGTTGTTTCGTTTTAGAAGCTAGGCGCTTTTCGTTGCCTTCTTCTTTTAGAAGGTTCAAACATGCGTAGCCTGCTGCCATTGCGACAGGGTTACCGGAAAGGGTACCAGCTTGGTAAACTGGGCCTGTAGGTGCAACGTATTGCATCACTTCTTTACGGCCACCGAAAGCACCTACTGGCATACCGCCACCAATCACTTTACCCAGTGTCGTTAGGTCGGGTTTGATGTTGTAGTGTGCTTGCGCGCCGCCTAGAGCAACACGGAAGCCTGTCATTACTTCATCAAAAATTAGTAGCGCGCCTTCTTGATCACAGATGTCACGTAGCCCTTCGTGGAAGCCTTCCACTGGTGGAATACAGTTCATGTTGCCTGCTACTGGCTCAACGATGATACAAGCAATTTCGCCTTTGTTAGCAGCAAATAGCTCGCGTACAGAATCTAGGTCGTTGAATGTTGCTGTTAGCGTGTGCTTAGCAAAATCTGCAGGAACGCCAGGAGAGCTTGGTTGGCCTAGAGTTAGTGCACCAGAACCTGCTTTTACTAGCAAGCTGTCAGCATGGCCGTGGTAACAACCTTCAAATTTCATGATCTTGTCGCGACCGGTGAAGCCACGTGCAAGGCGAATCGCGCTCATCGTAGCTTCAGTACCAGAACTTACCATGCGGATTTGCTCCATTGATGGAACAAGCTCAGAAACTAATTCTGCCATCGCGATTTCAAGTTCTGTTGGCGCACCGAAGCTAAGACCGCGTTGCGCTGCATCAATTACTGCTTCGCGGATAACTGCGTGGTTGTGGCCAAGAATCATTGGACCCCAAGAGCCAACGTAATCAATATACGCTTTACCATCGGCATCAAAAATCAGTGGACCGTCTGCTCGTTCGATAAATAGCGGAGAACCGCCAACGCCGTTGAATGCACGAACTGGTGAATTGACACCGCCAGGGATGGTTTGCTGAGCTTTTTGATACAGCTCTGATGATTTGGTCATGGGGTTATCCTCTTTTGATTGCTCGGACCAAGTGGAGCGCATTGTACCTAGCTATAATCAAGTTAGAAACGTTTTGCTTAATTTATGTGTTGTTTCGCAGTGTAATCTTATATATCCGCATCTGTTATAAAGAATCGGCGGCGAATACTTGAACGAGTTTGTCAGGTATTGGATAATCGTCTTAATTAGCACAAATTTGACGTCTTGCTTCAGGCTTGACGCATTACACGAGTGAGAGAGGTCTTCGTGAGCGAAGTAAACGTACCATTATCTTTTTCTGACGCAGCAGCATCTCGCGTTAAAGCATTGATTGCTGAAGAAGAAAACCCAGCATTGAAACTGCGCGTATACATTACTGGCGGCGGCTGCAGCGGCTTCCAATACGGCTTTACTTTTGATGAAAATGTAAACGAAGGCGATACGACAATCGTAAACAGTGGTGTAACACTGGTTGTAGACCCTATGAGTCTGCAATATCTCGTAGGCGGTATTGTTGACTACACAGAAGGGTTGGAAGGAGCGCGCTTCTTCGTAAATAACCCCAATGCAACGACAACATGTGGTTGTGGTGCATCGTTCAGTGTGTAATTAACACCCAACAGGCAGCTAATGGCTGCCTGTGCTTTATGTAGAAGGATGTCACGTAAAGCGCACGCTCGCAGATATGCAGAGAAATAATAAAAAGGACTTTATATGTCTGGACTTTCTTTTGGACGCCGAATTGTCGAGCGCCCTTGGCTAGTATCTCTTATCCTCGTCTTACTTCTTATTGCATGGCTAACCATCGGCCAACTCAAAGCACAAGATGATCATCCTAACTCTTCAACATCCACGAACACGACACCACTTGCAAAGGTGATGTTTGATACTTTTCTTGCCGAACCTACCAGTAAAACCATTGAATTGTATGGACGAACAGCGCCCAATCGTCAAGCGCGTCTTGGCGCCGAAGTTGCCGGTAAAATAGTCAGTCTTAACATAAAGAAAGGCCAAGCGGTCAAACAGGGACAAGTGATCGCAAACATCGATAAGCGCGACCTTGGCATTCAACTTAAACGGGCCCAGGCGATGCTGTTGGTTAAAGAAAAAGAGTTTAATGCAGCTAAATCGCTAAAAAGTCGAGGACTGCAAGGTGAGGTTGCGTTTGCGACAGCGCAAGCAGCGTTGGTAGATGCACGTGCGAATTTGAGTAACGTGCAAACGGCTTTAAGAAATACTGAGGTTAAAGCGCCATTTGATGGCATCGTAGATCACCACTTTGTTGAGTTAGGTGATTTTGTCGGGATTGGCGATCCTATTGCGACGGTCATTGATTTGGATACTTTAGTGATTGAAGCCGATGTCAGTGAACGGCATATACAATACCTTAAGGAAGGCCTAGAAGCCGACGTAAGAACCATTAACCAACAGCATCATCAAGGTCGTGTACGCTACATTGGACGTGTTTCTTCTGCTTCTACTAATACGTTTCCAATTGAAATCGAAATTGATAATCAAGACGCAAGAATTCCTGCTGGTATGAGCGCAGAAGTACAGCTGCCTTTGAGTGAAGTGTTGGCAGTAAAGATTACGGCTGCCATGTTAGCACTAGATGAAGAAGGTAACTTAGGTGTCAAGACACTGCGTAATGAGCATGTTGAGTTTGTTCCAATTCAACTCGTTAAGGCCGAGGATGATGGTGTGTGGCTCTCTGGGTTAGGAGAGCGTGTAGACATTATCGTGCTGGGACAAGGTTTTGTGCGAGATGGTGATCAAGTACTGGCCAATAAAGTTGATGACGTAGTTATTGAAGCGGCTAATGAGCAGTAAGGAGCACCTATGTACACTCTGATTGATGCTGCGTTATCTCGCGCTCGCACTATGCTGACATTGTTGGTGATGATATTAATTGCAGGTGTCATTACTTACGTCACAATCCCCAAGGAATCGAGCCCTGATATTACCATTCCGATCATTTATGTTTCTGTTGGACATCAAGGCATTTCTCCTGTCGATGCCGAGCGTTTATTGGTTCGTCCAATAGAGCAAGAGCTGCGCTCTATTGAAGGCGTAAAAGAGATGACCTCTGTGGCATCAGAAGGTCATGCTTCGGTGACGCTGGAGTTTAGTGTCGGAGTGGATCTTGATAAAGCGATGGCAGATGTGCGTGATGCGGTTGATCTTGCAAAGCCAAAATTACCAGAGGACAGTGATGAGCCGACGGTAAACGAAGTCACGTTTGCATCTGAAGAGCCTGTTTTGACCGTTGTGCTCTATGGCACCGTACCAGAGCGAACCATTGTTCAGATTGCCAGAACGTTACGTGATCGTTTGGAAAGTTTCCGTCAGGTTCTTGAGGTTGAAATCGCAGGAGATCGCGAAGACATCGTGGAGATAGTTGTCGATCCGCTATTGATGGAAAGCTACGGTCTCGATCAAGCGGATATCTATAATTTAATTGCCTTGAATAACCGAGTTGTGGCTGCGGGGTTTGTCGATACTGGGTATGGACGCTTTTCGGTAAAAGTCCCATCGGTTTTTGATTCACTGAAAGATGTGCTTGAACTACCGATCAAGGTGAACGGCAAAGAGGTGATCACTTTTGGCGATGTGGCGACAGTACGGCGTGCATTTCGCGATCCTGAAAGTTTTGCTCGTTTAGATGGCGAATCTGCCATCGTTTTGGACGTTAAAAAACGGGCAGGGGAAAACATCATTGAAACGGTTGAGCTGGTAAAAGAAGTACTGGATCAGGGACAGAAGCGCGCCGAGTGGCCCGACAATTTGCAAGTTAAATACACTTGGGATCAATCCGACGATGTCAAATTGATGCTCAGTGATCTACAAAACAATATCTTATCCGCAATTATCCTCGTAGTTATCGTCATTATTGCCATATTGGGGGTTAGGACCGCGCTTCTCGTGGGGATTTCTATTCCAGGATCGTTCTTGACTGGGTTGTTGGTGTTATCGGTATTTGGGCTGACGGTCAATATCGTCGTACTGTTTGCCTTAATTATGGCAGTAGGCATGTTGGTGGATGGTGCCATTGTGGTGACAGAGTTTGCAGATCGGCGCATGCAAGAAGGAACGCCACGTAAAGAAGCCTATCGAGATGCAGCAAAGCGAATGGCCTGGCCTATTACTGCATCCACAGCAACCACATTGGCTGCGTTTGCTCCGTTACTTTTCTGGCCAGACATCACTGGTGAGTTCATGAAGTACTTACCACTTACTTTAATTGCTACTTTGGCCGCTTCGCTGATGATGGCTTTATTGTTCGTTCCTGTCATCGGTGGGATCATTGGCAAGCCTCAAGTCGTCAATCAGAAAGCTCAGCGAGAAATGGTTGAGCTGCATAACGGCAACTTTGAAAAAGCGACAGGCATTACCAAGCTTTATTACCAGACTCTGTCGGTAGCGATTCGTCATCCATGGAAGGTCTTACTCAGCGCGATACTGCTAGCGGCAGGTGTCGGCTTCACTTACAACAAAGCTGGCTTGGGTGCAGAGTTTTTCCCTGAAGTGGACCCTGCCTTTTTTACCGTTAAAGTTCGTTCTTATGGTGACCTGTCTATTCACGAAAAAGATGTTGTTATGCGCGAAATCGAGAAGGTGATGCTCGGTCATGACGAGTTTGAAAGTGTCTACACGCGCACAGGATCGAGCGATAATGGGGACGAGATTGGCCAGATTCAAATAACGCCTGTGGATTGGCAATATCGACGCAAAGTGAAAACCATTATTGAGGAACTAAAAGAGACGACAGACCGCTTTTATGGTGTTGAACTTGAGTATAAATTCCCGGACGCAGGACCGCCTGTCGAGCATGATCTCGTGATTGAAGTATCATCACGAAACTTGAGTGTTAGTGCGTTAGATGAAGCGGCCAAAAAAGTACGACATTGGGCTGATGGTAATCCTGCACTGACCAACTTGAGTGATACCACTAATAAGGAAGGGATTGATTGGCAAATTGATATCCAGCGAGATGACGCTTCTCGCTTTGCAGCGGATGCTACCTTAGTCGGGAATACCGTCCAGTTTGTTACGAACGGCTTGAAAATAGGCGATTATTTGCCTGATGATGCGAATGAAGAAGTCGATATTTTGGTGCGCTATCCGCAAGATAAGCGCGACATAGGTCGATTTGATCAACTGAGAGTGAAAACGGCAGCTGGTCTGGTACCGATTACGAATTTTGCTCAAATCAAACCAGATCATAAGCAAGACACTATTCGTCGGGTCGACGGTCATCGAGTTATCAATATTAAAGCGGATATGGTGGAAGGTTACAATTTGGCGCTTGAGTTACCTAAGATTGCCGCTGGAATGGAACAGCTCGACTTACCAGAAGGCATTGAATATAAGATTCGGGGTCAAAATGAAGAGCAGGAAAACTCATCAGCATTCTTGCAAAATGCTTTTATTGTCGCGCTTGGTGTGATGGCTTTGATTTTAATTACGCAGTTTAATAGCTTTTATCAAGCTTTCTTAATCCTTAGTGCAGTGCTGTTTTCTACCGTTGGTGTCTTCGCTGGATTACTTATTTTCCAAAAGCCATTTGGCATCATTATGTCGGGAATTGGAGTGATTGCGTTGGCTGGTATCGTGGTAAACAACAATATTGTTTTAATCGATACTTATAATCAGATGCGTAAACGTGGCTTAGAAAAATCTGAGGCTATTTTGCGTACGGGTATGCAGCGTTTAAGACCCGTTTTACTTACGACGGTGACCACCATATTAGGCTTATTGCCAATGGTGTTAGAAATGAACATCGACTTAGTTAATCAGAAAGTGGAGTTTGGCGCACCAAGCACTCAATGGTGGTCTCAGCTTGCGACCGCTGTCGCGGGTGGTTTGGCGTTTGCGACTTTGCTAACGTTAGTTCTGACACCGTGTTTGCTTATGCTCGGGAGAGAGCATCACTCCGAACAGTAAGCTTTATCGTGATGATATCGACAAAACAAAAAGGGCAGCTTCGCTGCCCTTTTCAATACCTGGCTTACTTCATTGCTAGCAGTTTGCTGTAGCGTTCAAGCTTGTCCATGCTAATTTTCGCGTTTGCCATGAAAGTTTGTCTCGCTTTGCCTGTCAGGGATTTAGATTGTGGCAAATTCACCGTGCGCGGGTTTTTATGGACACCATTCACAAGGAACTCATAGTGCAGGTGAGGGCCAGTTACACGGCCAGTTCCGCCAAGCGTACCAATGGTTTGGCCTTGCTTAACGCGTTGACCAGCTCGTACAGTACGTTTGGTTAAGTGCAGGTACTTGGTAATGTAAGTATTACTATGTTTAATGAAAACGTAGTTACCATTAAATTTGTTGTAAGACGATTTTTGAACGACGCCATCACCAGCCGCCCAAATCGGGGTGCCCACTGGTGCTGCATAGTCCGTGCCTCTATGAGGACGAACGCGTCCCGTCACTGGATGTAAGCGGCGTGGGTTGAAGTTAGACGAAACTCGACGGAAATCCAACGGCGCGCGTAAGAATGCTTTTTTCATTGCACGCCCATTTTCGTCGTAATACTTGCCACTTTTCTGATCCAATATTGCGGTAAAGGTATCGCCTTGGTTTTTAAAGATCGCAGCAATGATTTTTCCACGGCCGATTACTTCTCCTTCTACCACTTCCTCTTGGTAAAGTACTCGGAAGCTATCGTTTTTACGAATATCTAAAGCAAAGTCGATGTCCCAACCAAATATGCCAGCCAGTTCCATGATTTGGTTACCATTTAATCCAGAAGATATTCCTGCATTCCAAAAGTTTGATTTGATGGTGGCTTCTGCGTAGTTGTACTGGAAGTCGACTTCTTTCTTATCAACTTCAGAAACGTACTTGCCGTCTTTTAATGTGATACGAAAAGTCTCGAACGCGCTTAATGTTCTTCTTAGCTGCACCAAGTCGTTATTTTCGTCAAAACCAAATTGCAATCGGTCACCAGGTCGAAGCCGAGTTAACTGTTTTTCCACTTCTTTGTCTGATGAGACCAGTTCATGTAATAGACGAGCAGAAAGTCCTACGCGACTAAATAAGATGGCAGCACTCTCGCCATTTTTTACTTTGTATGTTTCCCAGCGCAGCACGGCAGGAACCGCAGGCGATGAACTATTTAGTGCACTGAGTTCGAGGGAAACTGGCACAGGATAATGTTGACCAACTTTTAATCGGCTCTGCTGCGGGTCTAGGTCTTGCGGATCAGGTAAAAAGAAGAGCGCGAAGATAATCAGCGCACTAAAAAAACCGATCAATACTTTGTGCAAGAGTGGAAGTCGGACAAAAATCGAATGCATGAGGTACTTGATTGCTAAATTAAACGGAAAAAGTGACAACTACCTAGTCTAACGTGTTTCAAAATGCATCGCTATTCAAGTAATATGTTCAGCTATTATATTTTTGCCAAATCTGTGGGAGTGAACAAGAATGGCGAGCATTGAAGCTGCACTAGCCGAGATTAAGCGCGGTGTTGAAGAGCTGATTCCAGAAGAAGAGCTAATCGCAAAACTAAAAGAAGACCGTCCTCTACGTATTAAATTGGGCGCTGATCCAACAGCACCTGACATTCACCTAGGCCATACGGTTATTTTCAATAAGCTTCGCTTGTTCCAAGAACTAGGTCATGAAGTGACGTTCCTAATCGGTGACTTCACTGCAATGGTTGGTGACCCAACAGGTAAAAACACAACTCGTCCACCGCTAAGTCGCGAAGACGTATTGCGTAACGCTGAAACGTACAAAGAGCAAGTGTTCAAAATTCTCGATCCTGCAAAGACTAAAATTCAGTTTAACTCTGAGTGGCTGTCTGAACTGGGCGCAGAAGGTATGATTCGCCTTGCGGCAAACCAAACCGTTGCTCGTATGCTAGAGCGTGACGACTTTAAAAAGCGTTACGCGGGTGGTCAGCCAATTGCTATTCATGAGTTCATGTACCCACTTCTACAAGGCTGGGACTCAGTAGCAATGGAAACGGATGTTGAATTAGGTGGTACAGACCAGAAGTTCAACCTTCTAATGGGTCGTGAACTGCAAAAGTCTCACGGTCAAAAACCTCAGGTTGTACTGATGATGCCGCTTCTAGTGGGCCTTGATGGCGAGAAGAAGATGTCTAAGTCAGCAAACAACTACATCGGTATCAGCGAAGCGCCAAGCGAAATGTTTGGTAAAATCATGTCTATTTCTGATGACCTAATGTGGAGCTACTACGAGCTGCTCTCTTTCCGTCCTCTGGAAGAGATTGCTCAATTCAAAGCTGATGTAGAAGCGGGCAAAAATCCTCGTGACATCAAAGTATTGCTAGCAAAAGAAATTATTGCTCGTTTCCACAGTGAAGCCGATGCCGATGCAGCAGAGCAAGAATTCGTAAACCGTTTTGCGAAGAACCAAATTCCTGATGAAATGCCAGAGTTTGACTTTGACGCAGGTCGCCCAGTGAGTAATCTGTTGAAAGAAGCAGGCTTATGTCCATCATCGTCAGATGCGATGCGCATGGTTAAGCAGGGCGCTGTGAAGATTGATGGTGAAAAAATTGCGGACAGCAAATTTGCTCCAGAAGCGGGTACTTACGTGTTCCAAGTAGGCAAACGTAAATTTGCTCGTATTACTATTCAGTAATTCATAATGACTGCAAATGAAAGCGTCCGAAGGGCGCTTTTTTTGTATGAAAATTTAGCAAAAACGGCAAAGTAAAACTTCCATACCTGATGAACTTTGCTACTATACTTGCGCTGCCAATAATGGCAGCGCTATCGGAGATTTACATGAACAATACCGACCATCCTCCCAGTCGTTGGGTGAGTAAGATTAAGGGAGCGAAATAACCCGCTTCGGTATTGGCGATCTCCGCCTTACCTAAGTGGTGAGGCATCTTTTCTAATTTTCTTCTCGTTATTTCCTTCATACATTCTGAATAGACAGTGCATTCGCATTGGTTTTCTCTGTGCATCTTAATTGTTGTCTGACTTTTAGCGTGCAAGAGTGGCTTTTCATGCTTTGTCGATGGTCGTTACCAATGCCAATCGGGAGATTCGCCATGACGGTAATGAACAACACTTTTATTGAAACAACACCAAACTTTTCTGAAGTAGAAATTGGTGCAGCTCGCAATGCATTCTTGCAGTACGAGCAAGAGCAACAAGTCCATTTGCTTACGGTTATGCCGATTGATGAGGCTGTAGGTATTTTACAGCATTGCTCTGTCGGCTATGTGAATAGTCTTATTGCTCAACTTGAGCAAGCAGGTCATGACAAACGCGCACGTCATTATGCTCACCAACTGGGTCTGCATATGTCTGAAGTTGATACACCCGATGGTTATTTATCAACTAGTGTTTTAGGGCATGTAAAACAGCGTATTGGATGGATCATTGCGCTGGCTCTTTTAGGGATAGTGTCAGGCTTGATCATCGCTCAGTATGAGGACACCCTTAGTCAGCTTGTTTTACTTGCAGTGTACATGCCAGTGATTGCAGCTGCTGGTGGTAACACAGGAACACAAGCAGCAACTTTGGTGATTCGTGCTCTTGCTACTGGAGAGTTAAAAAAACGCCAATGGTTAGAAGTTTTGTGGAAAGAGAGCCGAGTCGCTCTATTTATTGCGCTAGCGATCGCTATCGTGATGATTGGACGCATTATGTTATTTAGTGCAGGACAATCAACAGGAGGCTTTGAACTGACCGATATCGCACTGGCAATAGCAGTTGCGCTGTTCATTCAAGTCACCATTTCTACAACATTGGGCGGGCTGTTGCCAATTATTGCACGAGCTTGCAAGTTGGACCCAGCCGTATTGGTGAGTCCAGTTCTTGCGTCTATCGTCGATATTTCAGGAATGTGGATTTACTTTAACGTGGTGAACTATTTCTTAGGTATTGCCTGACTAAAGTTCACAATGTCATTGTAAAAAAGCTGCTCAAAATGTGTAATCGGGGCGATGACAGGTGTGTTGTCGTCCCGTTTTTCTGGGAAGTAGTCTGAAACAAACTGAACAAAAATGGTGTTAGGTTGACCATTTTTATCCAAGCCATATCCAGCCATATTGTAAGTCCCGTAGATAGAGCCACTTTTCGCGATCAGCTGTCCTTTAATTGGAAGTTTTCGCATACTTTGTCGGTACTTTAATGTGCCGGATTCACCTGATTTCGGCATGATGGCAATCAATTTGAGTTCGTTTTCATGCTTCCAAATATAGCGCAGCATTTCAGCCATCTTGGTCGCGGAGATCCGGTTATTTCGCGAAAGTCCTGAGCCGTCTTCTAGGCGCGCATTACGAATATCAATACCAGTGTTGGCGAAAATGATCTGCTTGATCGCTTCTGTACCGTTAGTAAAACTGCCTGGCTGAACGAAAAATTTAGCACCAAGTGTTTTGGTTAATGTGTCGGCAATCAAGTTGTCAGAGTTTTTGAGCATATCTTCAAGAATGTCTGGTAAGGCCTTTGATTGATGCATTGCGATGAGCTTTCGCTGCTTTTCTGGCGCCGTACCGACCCTAATCTTTCCTGATACCCCAATGTTGAGCTCCTTGAGCAAAGTCGCCAACCTTTGACTGGTGTATCGCTCAGGGTCTTGAACCGCAAATTTCAGTGGCAATGGTTTGTCTCTTTCAACCAAGCACCCTGTTAGCTTGTAGTTGTTATCGGGATTTGCAACTAAACCTAAGTCACAATGACGACTTTTCTTAATGGTTTTAGAAACTGTTTCTACGGTACTTGTGACACGAATAGGTTGATGCTCTGGTACGTAGACCCGCGTTCCACCATCTTTTTGTGTATAGATAGAGGCTTGTACACAGTTGTTATTGAGTGTGATGGTCGATGCCGGAGCGCTGTAGCAAACTCCCAAGATATCCCACGGCCAGCCCACCGCACGGTTATAGCCAGTGAATGCGCTGTTATCGAGCCATAGGTCACCGTTAATCCGTTTTAAGCCATTTTTCTTAGCTAGAGTGAGAAGTGATTTTAAGTCGTTGGTTTGGAGTGTTGGGTCGCCGACAAAGTAAATCACTGCATCTGAGTTCGACGTTTCCAGCTTGGTTCGAAACCGGAAATTATCACCCAGTTCTAGCTTTGCGGCTAATGCGGTGACGATTTTTAATGTACTCGCTGGTGGGAACAGTTGTTCGGTAGGATGAACACCGTCAAGCTCAGCATTTTCACTGAGTTTTTCCGCAACTAAACTGATGCGGGCGCCTTCAGGCAACACCTCTTGATGAGGGTACGCTTGTGAAAAAGCAGAAAGTAATGAAGAGAATATGAGCAAGGGCCAACGTAAACGCATAATGATACTTTCTAAGGTGAGTTATGTGATTGAGTATACGCAAGTCCTTTCAATATGCTAGGTAACTAAATAAATGCTTCAAATGTCTTCATGAATGAGACACGAGAGAAAGGCGCGCTGCTTAAAATGAAGTATAAAAAATGCCCGCTTAAAGCGGGCATTCGATATTCTAGTCAAAGACCGGAATTAGAAGTCGTAACGTAGACCTAGAGCTAGCTCGTCTTCAGCATCGATCTTAGTTGCAACTGTTTTGCTCGTGTCAGTTGAACCAAACTTGTCACCTGCATCAATCAGGTTGAAGTTGTAAGAAATGTAACCACGGAAGTTAGGCTTGAAGTAGTAAGAAGCATCAACAGCGAAGTTGTTTGCAGAAGTTTCGTTGTTAGTTTCTGCATTGTTGTATGATGTTGTAAATACTGTTTGGCCTAGAGTGTAAGCACCCGCTAGCTCGTAACCAGTGTAATCAACTGTGTTACTGTTGTTTGAATCTTCCATTTTCTCGCCGTCAGTGAATACACCAGCGAAGTAAAGATCAGACATAGTGTAAGATGCAGCTAGCATGTACTCGTTAGCTTTGTCTTGATCTGCGTAACCAGCACCTAGCTCAAGACCAGTGTCAGCTAGAGCGTAGATTGCAGATAGAGAGTAACCGTCTTGTTTGTTGTCGTAGTACTCACCAGTGTTTTTGTTTTCCATACGATCAGCGAAGCGGTAGCTTGCTTTTACGCTTAGGTTTTCAAACTGGCCTTTGTAAGCCATCATGTTGTCTGTACGGTCTGATACAGCTAGTTTGTCTGCTGCAGAGTTACCGTGGTAAGCCATGATATCTGTGAAGTCAGTGATAACGCCTAGTGCACCTTCAGTTTTACCGTATGCGAACTCACCGTAAGCACCGCCAAGACCAGCGTAAGCAAGACGAGTTTCTAGATCGCTCTTGTCGTCGCCGTCTACAGTACCGTTTTGAGCAGTCTCAAATTCACCTTCCCAGAAACCAACACCGTATAGGTTGTCATTGATTTCTTGTTTACCAAGGAAGTTTAGACGGATGCGAGATTTGTCTTGAGCGTCGCCATCTTTCATAGATAGACGTGCTTCAGCACGGCCGCCCATTTCTAGAGAAGTACCGTCTTGGTTGTAAAGTTCAGCTGCGTTTACGCCAGTTGCCATAGCTGCTGCAGATACAGAAAGAGCAATTAGAGTCTTTTTCATCTTATTTGTCCTAGTTAGCTGTCCATAATCATTGTTGTATGGGGGAGAGGTGATCTCTCACAAGTTGTTGGTCCAAAATTGGCTAATTGAGCGATATAGTTCGCACTTGTAAGCCATTGATCTAACAACTCGCTGGACATGTTTTACTGCTAAAGTTTCCGTATGAGTTAGTAAAATGATATAAATCCCACTGATGAACACTGTTCAATTGTGCGTTGTTTTTATTTAAATTACTGTTTTTGATTGAAATTATTGGCAATGACATTGGCCTGACATTGATTAGTTTTTATCTTTTTTGAGGTTTTTGGTGTAATGAACAGTGTTGTTTTTCAATAAATTGAGAAGGTGATTCGCCCTAGAACCGCTCTAAAAGTGAGTTATATCATTATGCCGAAAAGGCATAGTCTTGCTGTCTTTCGAATTAAGATGATTTCGTCCGGGAGTTTGTTTACACTAAACGAAATACATCTTTAAGCGCACTACCCAGTCCTATGACAGGGTGGGCTTTTTTTTGTCCAAAGACCCATTTGGGCTTGAGGTTATAAAATGGAAAAAGTTCCAATGACACTACGTGGCGAGCAAAAGCTACGTGCAGAACTCGATCGTCTACTTAAACTACGTCCTCAGATCTCAGAGGCAATTGCTGAAGCTCGTGAGCTAGGTGATTTAAAAGAGAATGCTGAATATCACGCCGCTCGTGAAGAGCAGGGCATTTGTGAAGCACAAATCCGTGACATTGAATACAAACTGTCAGTTGCTCAAGTTATTGATGTAACGAAGATGGAGAACACGGGTAAAGTTATTTTTGGTTCAACCGTAACCTTGATTGATATCGACACCGAAGAAGAAAAAACGTACCAAATCGTTGGTGATGACGAAGCCGATATCAAAGCAGGTCGCATTTCAGTGAGCTCACCTATTGCTCGTGGCCTGATTGGCAAGATGGAAGGCGATGAAGTTGCTATTCAAACTCCGGGTGGCGCGAAAGACTTCGAAATTGACCGAGTAGAATATATCTAGGTCGTTTGGAGTAGCATTACTGCCCTGATAAAACGCAAAAAGGTCGCCTCAGGCGACCTTTTTTCTTCAGCAACGTAAGTAGAGTTACTTACGAGGGATTTCGATTTTACGCTCTTCAGACTGGCGGTATAGCACTAGCACTTTACCAATAGTCTGAACTTTTTCAGCGCCCGTCTCACGTACGATAGCGTCGATGATTAGCTGTTTTGTTTCACGATCTTCCGAAGCAACTTTTACTTTGATAAGTTCGTGATGGTTAAGAGCGATTTCAATTTCTGCTAGCACGGCTTCTGTAAGTCCATTTGCGCCCATTAGCACAACAGGTTTTAAACTGTGAGCTAGGCCTTTAAGGTGCTGCTTTTGTTTGGTGCTTAGGTTCATTACGCGGCCAATTTTCTTTAAAATAAGGGTTGAAAAAAGCTATTTTAACGCCATCTATTGCTGAAGACTATAATTTATTGAGTAATAGGTAGCGCCTATTAAAACAATAGCTCCAATTTGTGCCTTGTTGGGATTAAAATGAGTAAACAAAAACATTCGGCTAGTTCTGGTCGTTGGTTGAAAGAACACTTTGATGATAAATATGCGAATGAAGCCCGAAAAAAAGGCTACCGCTCACGTGCTTATTTCAAGATCGATGAGATTCAAACGAAAGATAAATTGTTAAAGCCTGGAATGACAGTCGTCGACTTGGGGGCTGCGCCGGGCGGATGGTCTCAATATGCTGCTAAGATAGTAGGGGACAGTGGTCAGATCATCGCGTGTGACTTGCTTCCTATGGACCCGATAGCTGGCGTTAGCTTTTTACAAGGCGACTTTCGTGATGATGCAGTATTGGAAGCTTTGCTAGAAAGGATCCAACCTTCCATGGTAGACGTAGTAATGTCTGATATGGCGCCTAACATCGCGGGAAACAATTCTGTTGATCAACCTCGCGCTATGTATTTAGTTGAATTAGCTTTAGATATGTGTCGACAAGTTCTAGCGCCTAATGGTAGCTTTGTCGTAAAGGTTTTCCAAGGGGAAGGCTTCGATCAGTATGTGAAAGAAGTCCGAGACATGTTTAAAACCGTAAAAATTAGAAAACCAGACTCATCGCGAGCTCGCTCTCGAGAGGTCTTCGTCGTAGCCACTGGTTACAAAGGTTAACCATTTTGCTCTCTTGAGAGCGTGTTAACACTATAGCTACAGTTAATGAACTGTAGTACCCTACCTTTAATTACAATTAGTTATCGAGAGGCTTACACCTTGAGTGACATGGCAAAAAATTTAATTCTGTGGCTTGTTATCGCCGTCGTATTGATGTCGGTATTCCAGAGCTTTGGCCCTGGAGAAAGCAATGGCAGAACCGTGGATTACACCACGTTTGTACAGGAAGTTGGCCAAGGCCAGATTCAAGAAGCAACTTTTAAAGACGGTGAAATTAGCTTTGTTCGTCGTGGCGGCGGTGCCAAAATGGTCACTTACATGCCAGTGTATGACCAAAAGCTTCTAGATGACCTAATTAACCAAAACGTGAAAGTACAAGGCACGCCTCCAGAAGAGCAAAGCTTGCTTGGTACTATCTTCATCTCTTGGTTCCCAATGATCTTACTAATTGGTGTATGGATTTTCTTCATGCGTCAAATGCAAGGCGGCGGTGGTAAAGGCGCCATGTCTTTTGGTAAGAGCAAAGCTCGAATGATGAGCGAAGAACAAATCAAGACAACTTTTGCTGACGTTGCTGGTTGTGACGAAGCAAAAGAAGACGTGAAAGAGCTGGTGGACTACCTACGCGATCCAAGCCGCTTCCAAAAACTGGGCGGTAAGATTCCAACGGGTGTTCTAATGGTTGGTCCTCCTGGTACGGGTAAAACGCTTCTAGCGAAAGCCATTGCCGGTGAGGCGAAAGTACCATTCTTTACTATCTCTGGTTCTGATTTCGTAGAAATGTTCGTTGGTGTTGGTGCATCTCGTGTGCGTGACATGTTTGAACAAGCAAAGAAAGCCGCACCTTGTATCATCTTTATCGATGAGATCGATGCGGTAGGTCGTCAACGTGGCGCAGGTGTTGGTGGTGGTCATGATGAACGTGAACAAACACTAAACCAAATGCTCGTTGAGATGGATGGTTTCGAAGGTAACGAAGGTATTATCGTTATCGCTGCGACTAACCGTCCTGATGTGTTGGACCCTGCGTTACTGCGTCCTGGTCGTTTTGACCGCCAAGTGGTAGTTGGTCTTCCAGATGTACGTGGCCGTGAACAGATCCTAAAAGTTCACATGCGTAAGGTCCCTCTAGCGGGTGATGTAGAGCCTTCTCTCATCGCGCGTGGTACTCCAGGCTTCTCTGGTGCTGACCTAGCAAACTTAGTTAACGAAGCAGCCCTGTTTGCTGCGCGCGGTAACAAGCGCAACGTTTCTATGGTTGAGTTTGAACTGGCGAAAGACAAAATCATGATGGGTGCTGAGCGCCGTTCAATGGTGATGTCTGAGGAAGTTAAAGAGTCAACCGCATACCACGAAGCGGGTCACGCGATTGTTGGTCGCTTGGTTCCTGAACACGATCCAGTGTACAAAGTGTCTATCATTCCACGTGGTCGTGCGTTGGGTGTAACAATGTACCTTCCAGAGCAGGACCGCGTGAGTATGTCTCGCCAACACCTAGAATCAATGATTTCTAGCTTGTACGGTGGTCGTTTAGCAGAAGAACTTATCTACGGTGCTGACAAAGTATCAACCGGTGCTTCTAATGATATCGAGCGCGCAACAGATATTGCTCGTAAGATGGTTACTCAATGGGGTTTCTCTGAAAAGCTTGGCCCTCTGCTGTATGCAGAAGATGAAGGCGAAGTGTTCTTAGGACGTAGTGTAACTCAGACTAAACATGTGTCTGACGATACAGCGAAGTTGATTGATGACGAAGTTCGTCAGATCATTGACCGCAACTACGATCGTGCGAAGAAGATTCTTCAAGAGAACATGGATATCATGCATGCGATGAAAGATGCGCTGATGAAGTATGAAACCATTGATGCTCGCCAGATTGATGACTTAATGGAGCGCAAAGCTGAAATTCGTGAGCCTGCGGGCTGGAGTGATAACTCAGCAAGCAAACCAGAAGACAGCGACAAGCCTCAAGCAAAGCAAGAAGTTAAAGAAGAAGCAACGGAGACTGCGAAAGATGCAGAACAGCCTAGCTCTTCTGAAACAACTTCTAACGAAGCGCCTGAAAAGAAAGACTCTGAATAAAGAGTATCGATAATATTAAACCCCGAGTTATCTCGGGGTTTTTGTGTTTATGATGATGATTACAGCAAATAACAAATCTTTGGACCTTTCGCGTCCACATGTCATGGCCATTCTAAATGTGACACCGGATTCCTTTTCGGATGGCGGTAAATACAACTCAATTGAACTTGCTCTTGCTCAAGTTGATAAAATGATAAAGGCTGGTGTAAGTATTGTTGATGTTGGTGGTGAATCGACAAGACCTGGTGCACCGGATGTGTCTTTGGAAGAAGAGCTTAGGCGTGTTGTCCCAGTAATCAAAGCCATTCGTGAAAAGTATGATGTGTGGATTTCCGTTGACACCAGTAAAGCAGAAGTGATGCGTCAAGCAATTGATGCTGGGGCTGATTTGATCAATGACATCCGCTCGCTGCAAGAGCCAGGTGCTCTGGAAGTCGCAGCAGAAGCAAACCTTCCAATTTGTCTGATGCATATGAAAGGTCAGCCTAGGACCATGCAAGTTGACCCTCATTATGATGATTTAATGGGGGACGTGTCGGCTTTTCTAGAAGAGCGTATCGCGGCGTGTGAAGCAGCAGGGATTGATAAATCTCAACTGATTCTCGATCCTGGGTTTGGCTTTGGCAAAACAATCGAACACAATTATCATATGCTTGCTCATCTTGAAAAGTTTCATGAATTCGGCCTGCCTATTTTGGCTGGCATGTCTCGTAAATCCATGATCTTCAAACTGTTAGACAAGCCAGCGGCAGAGTGTACGAACGCAAGTGTCGTTTGTGCTACGATTGCCGCGATGAAAGGCGCGCAGATCATTCGCGTGCATGACTTTGAAGAGACAATCGAAGCGATGAAAGTTGTTGAGATGACGAAAAACAATATTTAAAAATAATAAAGGAAAGTTTATGTCGAATGAAAGACGTTACTTTGGTACTGACGGTGTGCGCGGTAAAGTAGGACAATACCCAATCACTCCAGACTTCGTACTTAAGCTTGGCTGGGCTGCTGGTCGTGTACTAGCGAAACAAGGCACAAAGAAAGTTATCATAGGTAAAGATACACGTATTTCAGGTTATATGCTTGAATCTGCACTAGAGGCTGGCCTTGCAGCTGCGGGACTTAAAGCAACATTTACTGGTCCCATGCCAACTCCAGCTGTGGCATATTTAACTCAGACTTTCCGTGCCGAGGCTGGTATTGTGATTTCTGCATCACATAACCCATATTACGACAACGGCATTAAATTCTTTTCTTCTGAGGGTACTAAGCTACCTGACGATATCGAATTGGCGATCGAAGCTGAGTTAGATAAAGAAATTGAATGTGTGGAGTCTGCTGAGCTTGGTAAAGCAACCCGCCTAAATGATGCAGCTGGTCGTTACATCGAATTCTGTAAGAGTACTTTCCCATCTGAGTTGAGCCTTGCGAACTTTAAGATCGTAGTAGACTGTGCGCACGGTGCAACGTACCACATCGCTCCAAATGTTTTCAAAGAACTTGGGGCAGAAGTTATCGCTATGGGCGTAGAGCCTAACGGCATCAACATTAATGAAAAAGTGGGCGCAACAGACGTACGAGCTCTTCAACAGCGTGTTGTTGAAGAGCAAGCGCATCTTGGTCTCGCATTTGATGGTGATGGTGACCGCATCATTATGGTCGACCACCTAGGTAACAAAGTTGATGGTGACCAAATTGCTTATATCATCGCTCGTGATGCACTTCGTCGTGGTGAGCTAAAGGGTGGTGTTGTTGGTACACTAATGACTAACTTGGGTATGGAAAATGGTTTAAAGCAGCTAGGCATTCCGTTTGTACGTGCTGCTGTTGGTGACCGTTATGTCATGGAGCAACTGCTAGAAAAAGGTTGGAAAATTGGTGCTGAAAACTCAGGCCATGTGATCTTATTAGATAAAGTCACAACCGGCGATGCGATTGTTGCTGCACTTCAAGTACTTGCTTCTGTAATTGGCAGCGATATGTCTTTATATGAACTATCGCAAGGAATGACATTATATCCTCAGGTTTTAGAAAATGTCCGTTTCTCAGGAGAAAGTAACCCTCTTGAAGCTACAGCTGTATTAAACGCTGTCGCTGAAGTAGAGGCGACACTTGGTGATAAAGGGCGTGTACTGCTGCGTAAGTCTGGCACTGAGCCTTTGATCCGCGTTATGGTGGAAGGCGAAGATGGTGAACTAGTTCAACACTCAGCATTGAAAATCGCTGAGGCTGTTAAAGCAAGTTGTTAATCATTGCGTTAAAGCATGTCTTGAATGAAAAGGGCATCTTTTGCCCTTTTTTTGAGCGCTTAACGCATTGGCATTGATTTTTTACTAATTTTCCCTTGTCAGCGTTACTGGCTTTCGCTAGTATTGCTCCGCCTCCCGTTAGGAGGTCGCTAGCCTTGTTCATTATGATTTGTTCTTTTGAACGGCGCTGGCTCAACAATTTGGAACATAGGTGGAAAAAATGTTTTCAGTTCTACTTGTGATTTACCTGTTGGCAGCGCTTGGTGTGATTGGCCTTGTGTTGATTCAACAAGGTAAAGGCGCAGATATGGGAGCCTCGTTCGGTGCTGGTGCTTCAAACACAGTGTTTGGTGCTGGCGGCTCAGGTAATTTCTTAACCCGAACAACTGCTATTTTAGCAACCGTATTCTTTATCGTTAGCTTGTTACTTGGTCGTATGTCTACGCACCAGACTGAATCACAATGGGTAGACCCAACGTTAGGTCAACCAGTTGTTGAACAAGTTAAGGACGCAGCGAGTGAAGTTCCTGCCCCTGCGGGTGATGAAATTCCTCAATAAGCTGTAAGGTTTTGATGCCGAGATGGTGAAATTGGTAGACACGCTAGCATGAGGTGCTAGTGCCTTAGGTGTGAGGGTTCGAGTCCCTCTCTCGGCACCATGTATTTACAAACTTGTAAATCACTTGTTTGCGAGTATAATGCTCAGCAAGTCGGACGCGGGGTGGAGCAGCTTGGTAGCTCGTCGGGCTCATAACCCGAAGGTCGTCGGTTCAAATCCGGCCCCCGCAACCAATCTCTTTCTTTAAAAGGAAATCGTAGATTGGCAAGTTTGCGTAGTGCTAACCACACTACGAGTTAAGAAAAGCAATTGTTGGCTATTCTTAACGTATCAGGGTCCAGCAGCATAAAACCCCGACTATCGGGGTTTTTTGTTATCTGAGCTTTTTGAAATAGCTCAGATACTGCTTGGTTTTTTGATTGGGCTCTGAGCCCTTTTTTTGTTTCTGGAGTGGTTAAATGACTGGTTTAGAAAGACAACTTACTGAAATGCTTGACGCGCCAGTAGCGGCATCAGGTTATGAGTTAGTTGGATTAGAATTCATTCGTGCAGGCGCGCACTCAACGTTACGTATCTACATTGACCATGAAAATGGTATTAACGTAGACGACTGTGCAGAAGTTAGCCACCAAGTTAGTGCAGTTTTAGACGTTGAAGATCCAATTTCTGTTGCTTACAGCCTAGAAGTGTCTTCTCCAGGTTTAGAAAGACCACTTTTTAAAGCAGCACATTACGAGCAATTTATTGGTCACGAGGTCAGCATCGTATTGAAAATGGCTGTAGCAAACCGTCGTAAGTGGAAAGGTATTATCCACGGTGTTGATGGCGAAACAGTGACAATTACTGTAGACGGTCAGCAAGAAGAGTTTGCTCTAAGTAACATTTCCAAAGCTAACCTGATCCCTAAATTTTAGTTCCCTAAAAAAGTTTAAGCTTAGAGGCTAAATACAATGAGTAAAGAAATTTTAGCGGTAGCAGAAGCGGTATCGAACGAAAAAGCGGTACCTCGTGAGCGTATCTTTGAGGCTCTTGAGATTGCTCTAGCAACTTCTACAAAGAAGAAATACGAAATCGAAATCGACGTACGTGTTGCCATTGACCGTAAAACCGGTGAGTTTGTAACTTACCGCCGTTGGTTAGTTGTTGATGACGTTGAGAACCCTACAAAAGAGATCTCACTAGAAGCAGCGCAATACGAAGATGATTCAATCGAGCTTGGCGACTACGTAGAAGACGAAATCGAATCAGTAACGTTTGACCGTATTACGACTCAAACTGCTAAGCAAGTTATCGTACAAAAAGTTCGTGAAGCTGAGCGCGCACAAATCGTTGAACAGTTCATCGACAATGAAGGTGATCTAATCACTGGTGTCGTGAAAAAAGTAAACCGTGACACAATCGTGCTTGATCTTGGTAATAACGCTGAAGCGGTAATCCTGCGTGATGACCAACTTCCTCGTGAAAACTTCCGTCCAGGCGACCGCGTACGTGGCCTTCTTTACAAAGTCGCGCCTGAAGCACGTGGTTTCCAATTGTTCATCACTCGTTCTAAGCCAGAAATGTTGGCAGAACTGTTCCGTGTTGAAGTGCCTGAAATCGCAGAAGATATTATCGAGCTGAAAGGCGCAGCACGTGATCCTGGTTCTCGCGCTAAGATCGCTGTCAAAACAAATGACAAACGTATCGACCCTGTAGGTGCGTGTGTTGGTATGCGTGGTGCACGTGTACAAGCTGTTTCTGGCGAACTTGGTGGTGAGCGTATCGATATCGTTCTTTGGGATGATAACCCAGCTCAATTCGTTATTAACGCAATGGCGCCAGCTGATGTTGCTTCTATCATCGTTGATGAGGATGCACACTCAATGGACATCGCAGTTGAAGCTGACAACCTAGCGCAAGCTATTGGTCGTAACGGTCAAAACGTGCGTCTAGCATCTCAACTAACCGGTTGGGAACTGAATGTTATGACAGTTGCTGATCTTCAGAAGAAACACGCTGAAGAATCACAAGCATCTATTGAAAACTTCATGAAGTACCTAGATATTGAAGAAGACTTCGCTCAACTTCTTGTTGAAGAAGGTTTCTCAACGCTAGAAGAAATCGCATACGTGCCAGTTAACGAGCTACTAGAAATCGATGGTTTGAATGAAGAACTAATCGAAGAGCTTCGTGGACGTGCAAAAGATGCACTAACGACGATCGCACTAGCACAAGAAGAGTCTTTTGAAGGTCTAGAACCAGCTGAGGACCTACTTGCACTTGAAGGTCTTGAGCGTGAGATGGCATTTAAATTGGCAGCGAAAGGTGTAGCGACACTGGAAGATCTTGCTGACCAAGGTATTGACGATTTAGAAGGTATCGAAGGCCTGACCGAGGAACGTGCAGGTGAGCTAATTATGGCCGCACGTAACATCTGTTGGTTCGGCGAAGAAGCATAATTTTCGGCAAGGAGGAAGCGGCATGACACAATTAACAGTTAAAGCACTGAGTGATGAGATTGGTACGCCAGTCGACCGCTTGATTGAACAACTTGCTGACGCTGGCATTAAAAAGGCGAGCTCTGACAATGTTACTGATGAAGAGAAGCAGAAGCTTCTCTCTCATTTAAAGAAAGAACACGGT
This sequence comes from Vibrio sp. 1727, assembly GCF_033344415.1. Classification (NCBI taxonomy): domain Bacteria; kingdom Pseudomonadati; phylum Pseudomonadota; class Gammaproteobacteria; order Vibrionales; family Vibrionaceae; genus Vibrio; species Vibrio sp. 1727. The sequence goes on along the minus strand of NZ_JAWPOT010000005.1, from coordinate 8,020 downwards.
GATAAATCAGGTGATTCAGAGCCGACTCGCCTTACGCTTCAGCGTAAAACTCGTAGTACACTTAGTGTGAACGCGGGTGGTGGTAAGAGTAAGAATGTTCAGGTTGAGGTGCGCAAAAAACGTACATACGTGAAGCGCAGCACAATTGAAGATGAAGCGAAACGTGAAGCTGAAGAAGCAGCACAACGTGAAGCAGAAGAAGCAGCAAAACGTGCAGCAGAAGAAGCTGCAAAACGTGAAGCTGAAGAAGCTGCAAAACGTGAAGCTGAAGAAGCTGCAAAACGTGAAGCGGAAGAAAAAGCGAAACGTGAAGCTGAAGAAAAAGCGAAGCGAGACGTAGATACGAATGCACAACGTAATGCTGAAGAAAAAGCAAAGCGTGATGCTGAAGAGAAAATTAAGCAAGAAGCAGCGCGAAAAGAGGCCGACGAGCTTAAACGTCGTCAGGAAGAAGAAGCTAAGCGTAAGGCTGAAGAGGAAAGTCAGCGCAAGCTTGAAGAAGCTCGCGAATTGGCTGAAAAGAATAAAGAGCGTTGGTCTGCTGCAGAAGAGAAAAAGGGTGATATGGAAGATACAGATTACCATGTAACGACTTCACAATACGCACGTGAAGCCGAAGATGAAGCAGATCGCAAAGTAGAAGGCGGTCGTCGTAAGAAGAAAAAAGCAGCTTCGGGTAAAGACGACCAAGCTCGCGGTGGCCGTAACAACCAACGTGGCGGTAGAGGTCGTAAGGGCAAACTTGCTAAGCCGACTTCAATGCAGCACGGGTTTGATAAGTCAGCAACGGTTGCTAAGCAAGACGTTGTAATTGGCGAAACGATCGTTCTATCAGAACTTGCTAACAAGATGTCGGTTAAAGCGACAGAAGTTATCAAAGTAATGATGAAGATGGGCGCTATGGCGACTATCAACCAAGTGATCGACCAAGAAACAGCACAACTTGTTGCTGAAGAAATGGGCCATAAAGTAGTTCTTCGTAAAGAGAACGAACTGGAAGAAGCGGTACTATCTGACCGTGACACTAACGCGGAAGCAGTTCCACGTGCTCCAGTTGTTACTATCATGGGTCACGTTGACCACGGTAAAACGTCAACACTTGACTACATCCGTCGCACACACGTTGCTTCTGGCGAAGCGGGTGGTATTACTCAGCACATTGGTGCGTACCACGTTGAAACAGACAACGGCATGATCACGTTCCTTGATACTCCTGGACACGCAGCGTTTACTGCAATGCGTGCTCGTGGTGCTCAAGCAACAGATATCGTTGTTCTTGTAGTTGCAGCAGACGATGGCGTAATGCCACAAACAGTAGAAGCGATTCAGCACGCGAAAGCGGCAGGCGTTCCTCTAATTGTTGCTGTGAACAAGATCGATAAAGAAGACGCGAACCCAGATAACGTTAAGAACGAGCTTGCTCAATACGACGTTATTCCTGAAGAGTGGGGCGGTGAGAACATGTTCGTTCACATCTCTGCTAAACAGGGTACAAACATCGATGGTCTTCTAGAAGCAATCCTTCTTCAGTCTGAAGTTCTTGAACTTACAGCTGTAGCTGAGGGCATGGCATCTGGTGTTGTTGTTGAATCTCGCCTAGATAAAGGTCGTGGTCCAGTTGCAACAGTACTTGTTCAATCAGGTACACTAAACAAAGGCGACATCGTTCTTTGTGGTCAAGAATACGGCCGTGTTCGTGCAATGCGTGATGAGCTAGGTAAAGAAATTACTTCGGCTGGCCCATCTATCCCTGTAGAGATCCTAGGTCTTTCAGGTGTACCATCTTCAGGTGATGAAGCAACAGTAGTTCGTGACGAGCGTAAAGCGCGTGAAGTAGCTAACTACCGTGCTGGTAAGTTCCGTGAAGTGAAACTTGCTCGTCAGCAGAAATCTAAACTAGAGAACATGTTCTCTAACATGACTGCTGGTGAAGTTGCTGAACTTAACGTTGTACTTAAAGCAGACGTTCAAGGTTCTGTAGAAGCAATCGCTGACTCACTAGTTAAGCTATCTACTGACGAAGTTAAAGTGAACATCGTTGGTTCTGGTGTAGGTGGTATTACGGAAACTGACGTAGTACTAGCGGAAGCTTCAAACGCAATCATCCTTGGCTTTAACGTTCGTGCAGATGCTTCTGCTCGCCGTGCTGTTGAAGCCGCAGCTGTTGACTTACGTTACTACTCAATCATTTACCAATTGATTGATGAAGTGAAACAAGCAATGGGCGGTATGCTTGCTCCAGAATTCAAGCAAGAGATCATTGGTCTTGCTGAAGTTCGTGACGTGTTTAAGTCACCGAAACTGGGCGCTATCGCTGGTTGTATGGTTACAGAAGGTGTGATCAAGCGTAACAACCCAATCCGTGTACTACGTGATAACGTTGTTATTTACGAAGGTGAACTAGAGTCACTACGTCGTTTCAAAGATGACGTTCAAGAAGTTAAGAATGGCTACGAATGTGGTATCGGCGTTAAGAACTACAATGATGTTCGCGTTGGTGACCAAATCGAAGTCTTCGAAATCGTTGAAATTAAACGTACTCTAGACTAATTGACTAAAATTACTAATATTGTCTTTGAAAGATAAGTAGTAATTGGTTGTTGAATACACCATGGGGGGCTGGCTTTGACCAACCCCCCATTCTTTCTATATAAGAGTAAAGATATGTCAAAAGAATTTAGCCGCACGCAGCGCGTTGCACAGCAGCTGCAAAAAGAACTAGCGATGATCCTTCAACGTGAAGTTCGTGACTCTCGCCTTGGCATGGTGACGATCTCAGACGTAGAAGTCTCTCGTGACCTAGCTTACGCAAAAGTATTTGTGACCTTCCTGTGTGTGGGTGAGCAAACACCTGAATCATGTCTAGCAGCGCTACGTGAGCACGAAGTGCACATTCGCATGATGTTAGGTAAGCGTATTCGTCTACGTTTAACGCCAGAAATCCGCTTCCACTATGACAATACGCTGGTTGAAGGTATGCGTATGTCTAACCTAGTGTCTGAAGTCGTTAGTTCAGACAAACAAAAGCAAAAAGATTCTGGTCGTGAGGACGAAGAATAATGGCTCGTCGTCGTAAAGGTCGTCCAATTAATGGCGTTATACTGTTGGACAAACCAACAGGTATCTCTTCCAATGATGCACTGCAAAAAGTAAAGCGAATCTACTTTGCTGAGAAAGCAGGCCACACTGGAGCCTTGGACCCATTAGCGACAGGCATGCTGCCAATTTGCTTGGGTGAAGCGACAAAATTTTCTCAGTTTCTTCTTGATTCTGATAAACGCTACCGTGTGATCGCAAAGCTGGGTGAACGTACCAATACGTCTGACTCGGATGGTGAAGTTGTAGAGACGCGTCCAGTCGATGTTACGTTAGACAAGCTAGAAGCGTGCATCGATCAGTTCCGTGGTGAATCTGATCAAGTGCCTTCCATGTTCTCTGCGTTGAAGTATCAAGGTAAACCCTTGTATGAATACGCTCGTAAAGGCATCGAAGTTCCGCGTGAATCTCGTAAGATCACGGTATATGAGATTGTTCTTCACCGTTTTGAAGGCGATGAAGTAGAGATGGAAGTGCACTGCTCTAAAGGTACCTATATTCGTACTATCGTTGATGATCTGGGCGAAATGTTAGGTTGTGGTGCGCACGTAACTATGCTTCGTCGTACTGGTGTTGCTAAATACCCTTACGAGAATATGGTAACACTTGAGCAACTAAATGAGTTGCTAGAGCAAGCTCACCGCGAGGAACGAGCGCCTCGAGAACTACTGGACCCACTGCTTTTGCCAATGGATACAGCGGTAGAAGACTTACCAGAAGTCAACTTGGTGCCTGAACTGGCGGATATGGTCCAACATGGGCAGCCCGTTCAAGTATTTGGTGCTCCGACAGAGGGCTCACTTCGCCTTACTATGGGTGAAGAACGCTTGTTTATTGGCGTTGGCGAAATGAACGAAGATGGCAAAATCGCTCCTAAGCGATTGGTCGTGTTCCGAGATGACGTTGCATCCAAGTAAATGATTGAAAATACCGACCTGAGTGTCGGTATTTTTATATTGCACGAGATAGGAAATTTCCCTATAATCCGCGCTTCGCGTAGCGGCTGAATCAGAGATTGGCTGCTACAACTTTAAACCTACTCTTATTAGGAGAGAATTATGTCTCTGAATGCAGAAACTAAAGCAGCAATCGTTGCAGAATACGCACAAGGCGAAGGCGACACTGGTTCACCAGAAGTTCAAGTAGCTCTACTTACAGCTTCTATCAACCACCTACAAGGTCACTTCAAAGCGCACAAAGGCGATCACCACAGCCGTCGTGGTCTTCTACGCATGGTTTCTCGTCGTCGTAAGCTTCTAGATTACCTAAAAGGTAAAAACCTAGCTCGCTACCAAGACCTAATCAAACGTCTAGGCCTACGTCGCTAATCAGCGACTGCATAGCAGTTTGTCTAAAAAGGGGCTTTATGCCCCTTTTTTGTTGCCTAAATTTAGCCAAATTAGACTTATGCCGTTATAATACTGGCGGCTAAACCTTGTAAGAGGTTTTCTCAAAAGCTCATAGCATTACAGTCAACCACGTCGACCAAAAGGTCGCGACTATTCAAAAGGAACTTCCGAGTTTCTTTTTACTAGTCGCGATTCGTAATGCCTTGAGTGTCAATTAACACATCTAAGATTTCTTTAAGCACTAAAGGAAGATTAGAAACAAGGAATAACAATGTTCGAAAAACCAGTTGTTAAAACGTTCCAGTACGGTAACCACACAGTTACTTTAGAAACTGGCGTTATTGCACGTCAAGCTACAGCAGCAGTTATGGTCACAATGGATGATACGTCTGTATTCGTATCTGTTGTAGGTAAAAAAGAAGCCGTTGCAGGTCAAGACTTCTTCCCACTAACGGTTAACTACCAAGAGCGTACTTACGCTGCGGGTAAAATCCCAGGCGGCTTCTTCAAACGTGAAGGTCGTCCTTCTGAAGGCGAAACGCTAACAGCTCGTCTAATCGACCGTCCAATCCGTCCGCTATTCCCAGACGCGTTTAAAAACGAAGTTCAGGTTATCGCGACAGTAATGTCTGTAAACCCAGATGTTCAGCCAGATATCGTTACAATGATCGGTACTTCTGCTGCTCTTGCTATCTCTGGCATTCCATTCAACGGCCCTATCGGTGCGGCGCGTGTTGGTCATATCGATGGTCAGCTTGTACTTAACCCTAGCCAAACTGAACTAGAAACTTCTAAGCTTGACCTTGTTGTTGCAGGTACAGAGTCAGCAGTATTGATGGTTGAGTCAGAAGCGGACAACCTAACTGAAGAAGAAATGCTAGCGGCGGTTGTTTATGGTCATGACCAACAACAAGTTGCTATTAAAGCTATCAACGAATTCAAAGCAGAAGTTGCAACTCCTGCTTGGGATTGGGTTGCTCCTGAAGAGAACACAGCGCTTAAAAATAAGATTGCTGATCTAGCAGAAGCTAAACTTGTTGAAGCCTACCAAATTACTGAGAAAATGGCTCGTTACGACCGCATCCATGAGATCGCTGCGGAAGTAAATGAAGTTCTTCTTGCTGAAGATCCTGAAGCAGATACAAAAGAAATCCACACTATCTTCCATGATCTAGAGAAGACAGTAGTACGTAGCCGTATTATTGCAGGTAACCCTCGTATCGATGGCCGTGAAAAAGACATGGTTCGTGCACTAGATGTACGTACTGGTGTTCTTCCTCGTACTCACGGTAGCGCGCTATTCACTCGTGGTGAAACTCAGGCGATCGTTACGGCAACGCTAGGTACTCAGCGTGATGCTCAAATCATCGATGAGCTAACTGGTGAGCGTAAAGATCACTTCCTACTGCACTACAACTTCCCTCCATACTGTGTAGGTGAAACTGGTTTTGTAGGTTCTCCTAAGCGTCGTGAAATCGGCCACGGTAAACTGGCGAAGCGTGGTATTGCTGCAGTAATGCCTTCTGTTGATGAGTTCCCATACACAGTACGTGTTGTATCGGAAATCACTGAATCTAACGGTTCATCTTCAATGGCTTCAGTATGTGGTACTTCTCTTGCGCTTATGGACGCAGGTGTACCAATCAAAGCATCTGTTGCTGGTATTGCAATGGGTCTTGTTAAAGAAGGTGACGATTTCGTTGTACTTTCTGACATCCTTGGCGATGAAGACCACCTAGGTGACATGGACTTTAAAGTAGCAGGTACTAACACTGGTATCACTGCACTTCAAATGGACATCAAGATCGAAGGCATCACTAAAGAAATCATGCAAATTGCGCTTAACCAAGCTCAAGGCGCACGTAAGCACATCCTATCTGTAATGGATGAAGCAATCTCTGGTGCTCGTGAAGACATCTCTGAATTTGCTCCGCGTATTCACACGATGAAGATCAGCGCTGAGAAGATCAAAGACGTTATCGGTAAAGGTGGTGCAGTTATCCGTGCTCTAACTGAAGAGACTGGTACAACTATCGAAATCGAAGACGACGGTACTATCAAGATTGCGGCAACTGAAGGCACTGCTGCGAAAGAAGCTATCCGCCGTATCGAAGAGATCACTGCTGAAGTTGAAGTGGGCCGTATCTACACAGGTAAAGTTGCACGTCTAGCAGACTTCGGTGCATTCGTAACGGTTCTTCCAGGCAAAGATGGTCTTGTACACATTTCTCAAATCGCAGAAAAACGCGTAGAGAAAGTGTCTGACTACCTAGCTGAAGGTCAAGAAGTTCAAGTTAAAGTTCTTGAAATCGACCGCCAAGGCCGTGTACGTCTAAGCATGAAAGAAGCGGTAGAAAAGCCAGCTGAAGAAGCTGCTGCTGAAGCACCGGCTGCTAAAGACGAGTAAGACAAAATGAGACTTTCAGCCTTTTATTAGATTAAGGGCCTGAAAGCATGTTATAAAAGGGGAGCATTTTCGCTCCCCTTTTTTGGTTTGTTTCGATGTATTAACCTCAAACGAGGTTATCGCCTATATTGCATTAAGAGAAACAAATCTTGAGCGGTCCAAACAGGAGTATCAATTAGTGAAATGGTTTCAAACCGCAATTTTATGTGTTGCTATCGCGCTGACCGGTTGTGCAAATACTTCTCAACAATCAGCACAAAAGTGGTTATATCCACCGATGGCGGTGCCACTTCAGCCTAGTGTTCAACAAGAAGTACAAATCGCGCGTCTCTCGCAGTTGCTACAACGTCCCGACCTTAGTGATGAAGTGCGCGCTAAAATGCATTATGAGCGCGGTAGCTACTACGACAGCGTTGGTTTGCGTGATCTTGCCCGTTTGGACTTTAACCAGTCTTTGCAGTTGAATCCTGCTCAGCCGGACATCTTCAATCTTTTGGGAGTATACTTTACCCAAGTAGGAGAGTTTGATGCGGCATATGAAGCGTTTGACTCGACCATAGAGTTGGCTCCTGATAATACCTATGCTGAGCGCAACCGTGCGATTGCACTGTATTATGGTGGCCGAATCGATCTCGCTTTAGAAGATATGACCAAGCACTATCAAGAAATCCCAACGGATCCTTTTCGTTCATTATGGCTGTACATCATCGAAGCTGAGCAAAATCCAGAGCAAGCAAAAGCCAATCTTCAACAGCGTTATTTACGAGATCGTAGTGAAGAGTGGGGATGGGTTCTTGTTGCCATCATGCTACGAGACGTCTCGGACGAAGACGCGCTTAAAGCAATTATGGATGGAACGAGAGAGAACTATCGCCTAGCTGAACGATTGACGGAAACGTATTTCTACCTTGGAAAGCGTAATCAGCTTGAAGGTGATATCGCAAGTGCCATCTCACTTTATAAGCTCGCGATTTCGTTCAACGTTTACGATTATGTTGAGCATCGCTACTCTTTCTTGGAATTGGCGCAAATCTACGATCAATTACAGCAAGACAGATTGGCCAAGCTAAAGGCTGCTAAGAAGCAGGAAATTTGACCCGTCCTGATATGGGTTGACACTTTTTAACTAAAACGCTCGATGTACTTCATCGGGCGTTTTGTATTTTAA
>NZ_JAWPOT010000059.1:0-1943 GCF_033344415.1 Vibrio sp. 1727 | reverse complement strand
AGCCGCTGGTGCAGCAGGCGGGCGGTTTCGCTGTCCAGCGCCCGCACCTCGTCCATGCTGATGCGCACATGCTGGCCGCCACCCATGACGGCCTGCGCGATCAAGGGGTTCAGGGCCACATACAGGCGCCCGTCTGCCTCGTCGCTGGCGTACTCGGCAAGCAGCCGGAAGCCCTGCCGCTTGCGGCCATTCTGGGCGATGATGGACACCTTCCAAAGCCGTTCAATGCAGTCCCTGATGGGCTTTGAGTCCTCGATATTGGCATAGCCTATTTCACGAGCCAGCGCCCGATAGCTACCCTTGACCACCATGGCGTCAGCGGTAACGGCTTCCCATTTGGGTTCCAGGAACAGCCGGAGCTGCTGCCCGCCGGGGGTCTCCGGTTCTGGCTCTAGCACCAGACCACTAGGCCCGGCCATGGCCACCAGCCCCTGCAGGATGCGCAAATCATCAGCGCCCAGCGGCTCCGGGCCGCTGAACTCGATCCGCTTGCCGTCGCCGTAGTCATACGTCACGTCCAGCTTGCCGCGCTTGCGCTCGCCCCGCTTGAGGGCACGGAACAGGCCGGGGGCCAGACAGTGCGCCGGGTCGTGCCGGACGTGGCTGAGGCTGTGTTTGTTCTTAGGCTTTGACACGAGGCACCCCCTTGCTCTGGTGCTGCTTTTCCAGCACGGCGGGCTTGAGTACCCCGCCGTCATGCCGCCTGAACCAGCGGTCTTTGAACGGTGCCCCATAGTTGGCCTTGCTGACTCCAAAGCGGACGAAATAGGGCCGCTGCGTGTCGTCTACGCCCCATTCCTCGGCCTCACCGGTGGTCATGCCGGACAGGTACGATTGCCAGCGGATGTTATCCACCAGCACGGACGATCCCCGGCTGGCCTGCTGCTGGTCGCCTGCGCCCATCATGGCCGCGCCCTTGCTGGCATGGTGCAGGAACACGATAGAGCACCCGGTATCGGCGGCGATGGCCTCCATGCGGCCAATCACTTGCGCCATGGGGCCGCTGGCGTTCTCTTCCTCGATGTGGAACCGGCGCAAGGTATCCAGCACCATCAAGCGGCGTCCCTCAGCGGCTCGCTTGAGGCCGTCGAACCACTCCGGGGCCATGATGTTGGGTAGGCTGCCGATCAGCGGCTGGATTAGCAGACCGTCAGCCACGGCTTGCCGTTGCTCGTCGGTCAGGCGTTCCCCCAATGCGTGCAGGCGGTGATGTATGGCGGTGGGCGGGTCTTCGGCGGGCAGGTAGATCACCGGGCCGGTGCGCAACTCGCCCACGTCCAGCAGGTCGGGGCCGCCTGCGATCTGTGCGGCCAGTTGCAGGGCCAGCATGGATTTACCGGCACCACCGGGCGACACCAGCGCCCCGACCGTACCGGCCACCATGTTGGGCAAAACGTAGTCCAGCGGTGGCGGCGCTGCTGCGAACGCCTCCAGAATATTGATAGGCTTATGGGTAGCCATTGATTGCCTCCTTTGCAGGCAGTTGGTGGTTAGGCGCTGGCGGGGTCACTACCCCCGCCCTGCGCCGCCCTGAGTTCTTCCAGATACAGCCGCAGCGCCTCGGCCTCTGCGTCTGTGGCCCATATCTTCCGGGCCTTGCGGCCCATGGCTCGCTGCTGCTCGGCAAAGCGGGCCTGTCGTATAGCGTTGGGGGTGGCCAGCAGGTTGCCGGTACGCTTGTCGTGTTGGTCTTTCATATTTCCTCCGCATTAGAGCTAACACCATAACAGGCATTAGCTCTAATGCAAGTGTTTTATCCTAATGTCGGCCCTCGGTACTGCTGTTTCTCGGCCTGCTTCGCCAGCTCGGCGCGGGCCTCCTGCACCTGCGGCAGCTCCATCACCTTCTGCACCGTACGCTTGATGTAATCGGCCTCATGGCCCGTCTTGCGCTCCATGATGGCGGGGCTGGCCTCGGCCATGGCCTTGCCGATCTCGTCCGGC
>NZ_JAWPOT010000598.1:0-538 GCF_033344415.1 Vibrio sp. 1727 | reverse complement strand
CCGTTATTCGCCTCAAGTGATTTATCGTTGTGAATTTTATCCAACACTTTCTGGTTTTCTTGCGGGTCTTTCGCGGGAATAAAGGCGGCCATTCCTCCCATCGCGAAAGCACCACGCTTGTGACAAGTACGAACCAACAAACGCGAATAGGCGTTCAAAAATGGTTTGTCCATGGTGACGACTTGGCGATCCGGCAGAACACGATCTGGGTGTTTCTTCAGTGTTTTGATGTAACTGAAAATGTAATCCCAACGACCACAATTCAGCCCTACGATATGCTCTTTAAGTGAGAACAAAATCTCATCCATCTCAAACACAGCTGGTAACGTTTCGATCAGCACGGTCGCTTTGATCGTGCCAGTCTCTAAACCAAAATATTCTTCTGTGAAATGGAACACTTCACTCCACCACTTCGCCTCATGATGAGACTGCAGTTTAGGAAGATAGAAATATGGACCGCTGCCTTTTTGAAGCAATGCTTTGTGGTTGTTGTAGAAATACAGTGCGAAATCAAAAAGCGCACCTGGAATGATCTGAC
>NZ_JAWPOT010000597.1:0-538 GCF_033344415.1 Vibrio sp. 1727 | reverse complement strand
CAGCGATATTGAGCATGCAGCGAAGCTGGCTCACGCAATGGAATTCATCAATAAGATGGAAAATGGTTTAGATACCATGATCGGCGAAAACGGCGCGAGCTTATCTGGTGGTCAGCGCCAACGTGTAGCTATTGCTCGTGCGTTGCTGCGTGATGCGCCTGTACTGATTCTTGACGAAGCAACCTCTGCACTGGATACGGAATCTGAGCGTGCCATCCAAGCTGCATTAGATGAGCTGCAGAAAGATAAAACCGTGTTGGTGATTGCTCACCGCTTGTCAACGATCGAAAAAGCCGATGAGATTCTAGTCGTAGACGACGGTGCCATTATTGAACGAGGTAATCACGCAGACTTGATTGCTAAGAATGGCGCTTACGCTCAACTTCATCGCATCCAGTTTGGCGAATAGTTGCTGTGGTTGAAAAAATCTGGTTTGAAAATCATCCATTAAAATATCTGTTGTGGCCATTATTATGGCCACTCAGTGTGTTGTTTGGTGCAATCAGTAGAGCGAAGCGTCAACAGTTCCAAACTGGTC
>NZ_JAWPOT010000596.1:0-538 GCF_033344415.1 Vibrio sp. 1727 | reverse complement strand
CGCTGGCGTCTGCCGACCAAAAGCGCTACATCTCTGGTCAACAATCCCTTTTTTAAGCGAATGCAACCGGTCGGTATCGCGGATGTACTGCGGTATGTAGAGCGCGAAACCGGGTTCATGAAATGTCTGACTCATGTACTTCCGATACAAAAACAAGGGTTCACTCATCAGGATGATTTACTGGCCATTCTGATTGCCAACGCCACTCACCGTGGTGTGTATGGCATGGCGCAGATCTCCGATCGAAGCTATGAACACCTGAGTACGGTGCAGGCCAACTATATCCGGCCTGAAACGCTGCATGACGCCAGCGACGTGATCAATAATGCGGTTGCAGCGCTACCCATCTTCCGCCACTACCATATTCAGGAGGACCAGCTGCATGCCAGTGCGGATGGTCAGAAATTCGAAACCCATCTGGAAACCTTTAAAACCCGGTACTCCTCTAAGTATTTCGGCACCAACAAAGGGATCACGGCCATGACACTGGTGGCCAACCACAGCGCCCTCAATGCTCGGATCATCGGTTCCAACGAGC
>NZ_JAWPOT010000595.1:0-539 GCF_033344415.1 Vibrio sp. 1727 | reverse complement strand
AGATCTTATCTACGATCAAGCGTTCGCTATCGATTGGTGTGTTGAACACATTGCTAAACTCGAAACCCACAGCTCGTTGCAGATCTAGGGTTCCTAAATCAATCGAATTTGCTTCGTTTAAAATGCCTGCATAAACGAGATCAACATTCGAATTTGCTAGCAATGAGCGACGTGTTGCGCGAACAAGATCCATATTGATATCAATTGGATCAAACTGCGTGCGAAAGTAAGCGTCCAAATAGCGCATCGCCTGATTGACGACGTCACTTTGGTTGCTTAAATCGTTCATCATTTGGAGAGTTTGATGACGCAAAAAACGGATATCACGCTTTGTTGGATCGTTTAGCATTAGATACCCCTTCAATAGAGGTAAAGCGCGTGTAAAAGTGTTTTGATTTTGTGTCAGTTGTAGACGGTAACCTTTCTCAATGAGAGGTATCAACTGTTGAGCAACGTCCTTAAGTAATGCTTCGTAAGCGATGCGAGTGCTTTGATCCAAACGGCTAATGTTGAGTGGTAATATCTCTTCATCCAAAGCC
>NZ_JAWPOT010000594.1:0-539 GCF_033344415.1 Vibrio sp. 1727 | reverse complement strand
TAATGCACAACGATGATTTTGCCGCTTAAGCAAGGCAGCAACTCACCCAAAATATCGCTCAGATCTGGCGCATCAATCAATTCGCTGTGAGTGATACCGTGGATGATAACGGAATCTTCATCCAACTTTTTCTGAGGCCTTACTTTCCAGTGTCGAGCATCGCGCAGAAAAATACGTCTCAGATTGAAAGGTACTAAACCGATAGTAATAATGTCGTGTTTTTCGGGATTGAGCCCTGTCGTTTCGAAATCCAACGCGACAAATTCAACCTCTGAAATGGGGGTATTGGGCGCTGGTAATTCGCTGCCGTAAAAGGCGACAAGATTTTCATCACTGACGAGCTCCAACTTTTGCTGAAACTTGGTTGGCCATTGAATCGCAGGCTTTTGAAATAGCTTTTTGATCATGCCAAACCTCACTTAAAGCTCTTATTTGCTTGATAGCGGAACTTAAGGAAGTTCTGCCCATTGCTGAGAATTTGGAAGGCATCTTTCAAATTACGGCGTTCAAAATCGGAGAGATTTTCTGGTTCGATGTTG
>NZ_JAWPOT010000593.1:0-539 GCF_033344415.1 Vibrio sp. 1727 | reverse complement strand
TCACCTGCAGTCAGGCAAGAAAATGCGCGCCGATTGTTTGCTGTATGCGAACGGCAGAACCGGTAACACCGACAAACTCAGTTTGGATGTCGTCGGTCTAGAATCGGATTCTCGCGGCCAGCTTAAAGTGAACCGCAACTACCAAACGGCGGTTGAGCACATTTACGCAGTAGGTGATGTGATTGGTTACCCTAGTCTTGCGAGCGCAGCCTACGACCAAGGACGCTTTGTCGCACAAGCGATCACCAAAGGTCAGGCTGAAAACTATCTGATTGAAGACATCCCGACTGGCATCTACACCATTCCGGAAATCAGCTCTGTTGGTAAAACAGAACAAGAACTGACGGCGGCGAAAGTACCTTACGAAGTCGGTCGCTCTTCATTCAAACATCTGGCTCGGGCGCAAATTGCAGGCAAAGATGTTGGCAGTTTGAAGATTTTGTTCCATCGTGAAACCAAGGAAATTCTCGGTATTCACTGCTTTGGTGAACGTGCGGCGGAAATCATCCACATCGGCCAAGCCATCATGGAGCAAAAAG
>NZ_JAWPOT010000592.1:0-539 GCF_033344415.1 Vibrio sp. 1727 | reverse complement strand
CGTAATAGTTGCCGCATCGCCTTGAGCAAACTCAATCAGTTCCTCAACCCCTGCTCTGCGAGCGTTCTCTTGTGCAACTTTGAGTACTTTAGGGTCGTTATCGAAGCCAAAAAACTTAGCGTCAACTTTCTTGACGCCGCGTCTAGCCTGAACGTTTGCTTCTGATTTGATTTCAGCCCATGTATCTGGCTCAAAGTCTTCAAGTGATTCAAAGCACCATTGCTTTCGTTTTACACCAGGAGCCATATTTGCAGCCATCATTGCCGCTTCAATCAGTAACGTACCAGAACCACACATTGGATCGAGAAGTGGCTGATGACCGTCCCAACCACAACGCATAATGATCGCCGCTGCTAATGTTTCGCGAAGTGGTGCTCGGCCAGATTCCGGACGGTAGCCACGTTGATGAAGGCCACTGCCTACCATATCAACACCTAAGATAGCTTTATCTTTGTGAAGGCGAACATGAACGCGAATATCAGGACGTTCTTTGCTGATGTTTGGTCGAGGTAAGCCTTTCTTCTCAAAGCAATCAACGA
>NZ_JAWPOT010000591.1:0-540 GCF_033344415.1 Vibrio sp. 1727 | reverse complement strand
CCCTCGCCTTAGAAGACCCACTTTATCCAGCAGCTATAGATTCCGCGGTTCGTGCGACCATGTTCCGTTTGATTCCGAATGATAGCCCAGTGACGTATCAACGAACCTCTTCTTCTTACGGCAGTCGGATCAATCCTATCTCAGGCAGAAGACACGTGCATACTGGTATCGATTTGACCTGTAAGCGCGGTGAAGAAATCCTCGCGCCTGCAGACGGTGTGGTTGAAACCGTACGTCCAGGAAACAAAGGTTATGGTAACTACCTCACCCTTCGTCACTCTTTTGGTTTCTCTAGCTCTTTCGCTCACTTGAACAAGTTCAATGTCAAAAGCGGCCAGTTTGTTAGTAAAGGTGATGTCATTGCGCAATGTGGTAACTCAGGAAATTCAACCGGCCCACATTTGCACTATGAAGTGAGATTTCTAGGTCGCACACTAAACCCTCAATCACTAATGGAGTGGACGCCAGAAAACTTCAACTACGTGTTTGAGAAAGAGAAGATGGTGAAATGGGGTCCATTAGTTCAGTTGATTGATAATG
>NZ_JAWPOT010000590.1:0-540 GCF_033344415.1 Vibrio sp. 1727 | reverse complement strand
AAGGCGCGCTAATGTGTGCAGTAGGTTACCCAGTGCGATGTAAACTTGCGCCTTAGTCCAATGACCGTTGAAGCCATTTTCATCGGTGTTCGCTTCGGCAAATGCGTATGCGCCCATAAAGGTGTTGTACATATCTGCTGGTAGGTGACCTGAAGTGACTTCGGCATCCACGCGTTTTGCAAACTTCTCTTTTGTGAACTTAGGATCGTAAGCAAGAAGGATCGTGTGCGACGCCGTGGTTGCGTGGGGTTGGTTAAATTGGTGTTTGTTCGCGAACGTGCTGTGGAAGCGTTGTTTCGCTTCATCACTTTCAATCACGATGAATTTCCATGGTTGCGAGTTGATTGACGATGCAGACAGACGAATGGCTTCTTTGATGATGGCCATATCTTCTTGAGAAATGCGTTTTTCTGCGTCGTATTTTTTCGCTGTGTAGCGGCTGTTTAGATCTTTAATGATTTGATGAGACACGTTTTTATCCTCGTTATTCAGTTTTATATCGGCCGCTTTTAGCTTCGACAACCACGCGTACCTCGAAAG
>NZ_JAWPOT010000589.1:0-540 GCF_033344415.1 Vibrio sp. 1727 | reverse complement strand
TGAAGCTCAACTGTTAATAGAAGATATCGTCGAGAAGTTAATGTGCGATGATAATGTCACGCTTCATCTAATGAACGGCAAGAACGAATTTGAAGATATCTATTTCCATTCTCTAAAAGTTGCTTTTATTGCCATGATGATTGGGCGTGCGAAAGGGTATTCTGCCAAGCAACTAAAAGAGCTCTCTTTCGCTGCTCTGTTTCATGATATGGGTAAGATCAAAATCCCTACTGCTATATTAAGAAAGCAAGTGCCATTAACCGAGCCAGAAACCAACTACCTAAAGTTACATACTAAATATGGTTTGGAACTCGCGAATCAGATCGAAGGTTTTCCTGAACCAGCTAAAACCGTGATTGCTCAGCATCATGAGTTAAGAGATGGCTCCGGTTATCCTGAGGGTCTTAAAGGGGATGAAATTGATGAATTGGCTCAAATTGTCATAGTGGCAAATGCATTTGATAACTTGTGCCATACACCGATCGCTTCAGAACAGAAAATCCCATACACCGCCCTTTCTCATTTATATAAAAACTGTAA
>NZ_JAWPOT010000058.1:0-2156 GCF_033344415.1 Vibrio sp. 1727 | reverse complement strand
GTGCGACGTGAAGTCGTATGAAGCGCTGTTCACCGCTTAACGAGTGAACCATCTGTATCACCAGATGAACCTAGGAGCCTGAATAAAGTAGCGGCTCTGACAATGTAACGAAGGTTGGCATTTGCCAATCGGGATCGAAATCGTGAGAAGACGATCCTCCTGATAACCACGAGTCGGGTGAGTGCTAGGTAGGCAGTATGATGAACATACGTGAATCCGTGTAAGGTGCGTTATACGTGTAAACAGCGGAAGTGGTTAATACGCTGTAGCCAAAAGGCAAGAGAGTCGGAAAGAGATTGCCCCATGCTCTTTCGTGATCGTTGAGCTCTCCGCACCATAGCGGGCATCTAAACTGACATTGCGCGACATACGGAACACGGTAAGCCTGTATCACTCCCACTGGGAAAGTCTCTGCGACCGATAGTGATGCAGGTAGAGGAGGTTGGAAAAAGCGAAGGCTGCATTGTAACGATGCAGATACAGGTCTCTATCTGGCACGAAAGTGAGCTGACTTCCGACTGGTCTTCCGTTGCAAGAGAATTTGAAGAACTTTATTCAAGGAGAAACGCAAATGATGATTTCAAAAGAGATTAGTGCCTCTCCTGACAGCGCTCAGTGGCAGTCCATAAACTGGAAAGCCGTTGAATCCCATGTTTTAAAGCTTCAGATGCGTATTGCAAAGGCAACACGAGAAGGTAAACACGGCAAAGCGAAAGCATTGCAGTGGATACTGACTCACTCGCGCTCAGCAAAACTTCTTGCTGTTAAGCGGGTATCACAAAATAAAGGCAGTAAAACGCCTGGAATTGACGGCGTTATCTGGAGTACAGATACGCGCCGCATGAAAGCAGTCAATCAATTGAGCAGAAAAGCTTATCAAGCTAAACCGCTCAAGCGTATCTACATCCCCAAGAAAAACGGCAAACTCAGACCACTGGGTATCCCCTGCATGGTCGATAGAGCGCAGCAAGCGCTTCATCTTCTTGCACTAGAGCCAGTATCAGAAACACTTGCCGATCCTAACAGCTATGGATTTAGACCAAACCGAAGCACTGCTGATGCTATCGCGCAGTGCTTCAAGTGTCTGGCACTAAAGAAATCAGCTCAGTGGGTACTTGAGGGAGACATCAAAGCCTGTTTCGACAAGATTGGGCATCAATGGCTTATGAACAACATTGCCGTGGATAAACGCATGTTGGAACAATGGTTAAAGTCTGGTTTTATGGACAAAGGGCTGTTCTATCGTACAGGTGAGGGAACACCTCAAGGCGGGGTTATATCCCCCACCTTGATGCTAATGACCCTTGCAGGACTTGAGCAGCGCATAAAGTCTACCGCTCTCAAAAAGGGGGCAAGAGCTAACTTTATTGGATACGCCGACGATTTCGTCGTCACCTGTGCTTCAAAGGAAGTGCTGGAGAACGATATCAAACCGTTGATTGCTGATTTCTTAGCAGAAAGAGGCTTAACACTCTCCGAAGAGAAAACGCACATTACTCATATCAGTCGTGGTTTTGATTTCCTAGGTTTTAACCATAGGAAGTACAAAGGAAAATTGCTCATTAAACCGAGCAAATCCAACACACTGTTGTTCTTGAGTAACTTGCGCGAACTCATCAAAAAGCACGCAACTATCCCCGTCAACGATTTAATCAAATTGATAAATCCGAAACTACGGGGCTGGTCGAATTACTATCGACACTGCGTGGCCAAACAGGTATTCGGATATGTAGGTCACAAGCTATTCCATACGCTATGGCACTGGGCTAAAAGGCGTCATCCAACCAAATCGAGAACTTGGATCGCTCTTAAGTACTTCATCAACCGTCAAGGCCAATGGCAATTTCACGGTTGGCAGAAGATCATGAATATGGATTGTCAGTTCAATCTGTTTCAAATAGCCAAGGTGCCAATAGAGAGACATGTTAAAATCAGGAGTGCCGCAACGCCTTTTGACCCTCAATACCAAGAATACTTGGCAAAGAGAAAGTCAAAAAGGCAATGTCGTAACTCTTGGGATGAGCCTGCTCTCGCTGCTTTATAAGTTGCTGGGTGCCAACAGGTGCCTTCGTGAAGGCTTGAGCCTAGTGCGGTGAAAGTTGCACGCTGGGTTCTTAGAGGGACGGCACTTGGTAACAAGTGTCGTCTACTCGACA
>NZ_JAWPOT010000588.1:0-540 GCF_033344415.1 Vibrio sp. 1727 | reverse complement strand
ACAACAAGTGAAATAATAATAATTCTTAGTTAGATATACAGTCAGTGTGTCGAATTAGCAAGTGAAAACTATAAATAGTGTTCAGGAAAGAATGGCAGCGTCACAGCACTTGGTTCAATGCTGTGACGAGAAGTTTTTGCGAGTCAGGAGGTTATGCCATCGAGGCTTTGACGTAGACGTCGAAACGATTCTTTTTGGTTTCAATCGCCATGCTTGGCTTTTGCTCGTTCAGCCAATTCGCGTAGTCCGGGCGCTTAACCACCACGCGTTTCGTTGCCAAGGCCAGAGCAGGTTCGAGCAATCCATCGGCATCCAAATCCGCTCCCACCAAAGATTGGAAGACGCGCATCTCTTTTTTCACCAACGCGGATTTCTTTTTGTTTTCTGGGTGTGGGTACATCGGGTCGAGATACACCACATCCGGTTTCACAAACTCGCGGTTTTGCGCCAGTTGATCCAGCGCGTCATGGCTGGAGGCATGGAGCAGCGACATACGCTCAGATACCCACGAGCCGATTTCTGGGTCTTGTTTCGCGCGAG
>NZ_JAWPOT010000587.1:0-541 GCF_033344415.1 Vibrio sp. 1727 | reverse complement strand
ACTAATAAACTTTTGGCTGCGTCAGCAGCCAATGCTCTTGAGCAACAAAACCAACTACTTCGCTACGTCATTTACGCCATTAAATTGTTGTTTACAGCAAAAACATAAGACTGTTTCTCTCTTCAGTCTCACTGCTGACTGCCAATCGAGTCTCATTTTTCCAAAACTGAACTAGTTCGAAGTACACTGATTCAACTGGATGCTCTAACTCAGAAATGTCCGTGCGACCTGAAGTCGTATGAAGCGTTGTTCACCACGAAAAGCGTGAACCATCTGTACCACCAGATGACCCTAGGATTCTGAATAAAGCAGCGAATCCGACAGTGTAACGAAACTTGGTCATTAGATCGAGTGGGAACCAAATCGTGAGAGGGTGTTCCTCCTGACAACCACAATCGGGTGAGTGCTAGGGAGTCAATATGATGAATGTAATGTGAATCCATTTAAGGCACGTTATACGATGAAGCAGCGGAAGTGGTTAATACGCTGTAGCCAAAAAGGCAACGAGAGTCGGAAAGAGATTGGACATTACTCTTTCGTG
>NZ_JAWPOT010000586.1:0-541 GCF_033344415.1 Vibrio sp. 1727 | reverse complement strand
CAGAAATTCAGGATTCTTGACCCAACCAAGAGGATAGTGGCCCAATAAAATGTCACGCACTGTGCCGCCGCCAATGGCTGTCGCACTCGCTACCAACATAACGCCAAACCAGTCCATTTTTCTTCTACCAGCGCTTAACGCACCTGTCATGGCTTCAGCCGTGATACCAATGATATACAACACACTTAGCAACATAGGGGAACACTCAAAGTAAAAAGTTACCGTTTATCCATTACAAAATGGTTAGGGCAGTAACAACACTTACAAACGGCTTAATCAGTCTTAAAAAGTGATTAAAACCAGCAACATGCTCATAATCAAACTGCTTGAA
This sequence comes from Vibrio sp. 1727, assembly GCF_033344415.1. Taxonomy (NCBI): domain Bacteria; kingdom Pseudomonadati; phylum Pseudomonadota; class Gammaproteobacteria; order Vibrionales; family Vibrionaceae; genus Vibrio; species Vibrio sp. 1727. The sequence continues at coordinate 210 of NZ_JAWPOT010000586.1, read as the reverse complement.
AAACAGCAATTTGAGTGGCACCAAAATAAGGCGAGAGTGTATTAGTAAATGAGTACGCTGACGAATGAGAAATTGTATTGAGAAAGGTCGGTTCAGATAAATTCAACTAATAACCAAAACTGTGGGATGCCTTTACCTTATTTGCAAAAACAGCGACAATGCGCAGCGCATGTCAATTTGAAGTACAGACTCGACGATGACCCACGAATA
>NZ_JAWPOT010000585.1:0-542 GCF_033344415.1 Vibrio sp. 1727 | reverse complement strand
CGGGCTACCAGCAAAAAGATTTTGGACGTAATGCAGGGTTAACCACCATTGCAACCCCAACGGGAGAGAGTGGCACACTGCACATCAAACAAGATGCGTATTTGTATCAATTGATTTTGGAGCCGAATCGCGAACTCGCCTTCGACATCCACTCTGGAAGAAATGTTTACATTCATCAGGTATCGGGAGAGCTTCATGTCGACAACACCCTGCTAACGGGCGGTGATGGCGCTAAAATCGAAGCACAGAGCAAGGTGACATTTCGTAACCTGACCAATCAATCGGTTACTGCGCTAATCTTTGACTTGCCGTAACTATCGGTTCATAGATATCGAACTATCGCTATCCTGTGATAAATCTCGTTTAAAAAGAAAGCCCCCAAGGCAAACGCCAAGGGGCTTTTCATTTTTCCGTTTTCATTGACGCCAAGCGTTAATGGTTTGCGTCCGATGATGCAGACCCAATCTGTTGCAAGCTGTAAGCCGTGAGAGGATCGATTTCTTTCACAATCTCTTCGACCTGTTTAATTGCTTCTACAGACG
>NZ_JAWPOT010000584.1:0-542 GCF_033344415.1 Vibrio sp. 1727 | reverse complement strand
AAGAGCCGAATCAAGCAACCGACGTTTTCTTTGCCTAATCATCTGAACATCATGGGAGCTCAATACTTTGATTTGTAGCTAACATTCGCTTGTGAGGTTCTAACGGAACAACACAACTTGGCTCTGACTGTCTATACACTAAGTCAGTTGATGACAGTCGATGGCCCCACGTGCCACACTAGCCATTTGCTTGCCAACCTCGTTATTCACATAGGTCAAATAATAAATAGTATTTTCAATTTCTGAATACAAAGGTGGAAGGTTATCATTAAGGTTCCAACCTCATTTTAAAGTAAATTGTTCTGAGCTCCTTGCTCTAAGTAGACCTCAGTTGCTCTCCCCAACATCCCCCTGGCCTTCACTCAAAATATTCACATTATTTCAAAAGATACGTCTCTTAACATCTTAAAAATGGACGCACCTATCGCTTTGGCAACATCACACATTGAGCTGTCTAAAGCTAAAACATGCTCTTAAGTTGATAACTTAAGATAAATCCACCACAGCACTTAATTACTCACAGTTGTAGATATGCCCTGGCA
>NZ_JAWPOT010000583.1:0-542 GCF_033344415.1 Vibrio sp. 1727 | reverse complement strand
TCGGCGATACCCCTGGTTTGGGCTCAAGATCCGCGACTTGAACCATACCTAGCCAATCAAATAAGTATCGGTAAGTGGAGTGATAGCCCACTACTCGCTTACCATTTAACGGCTTAGCTTTTGCTTCCCATTCGTTGAGTTTTTTTCGCCAATGCGCACGAAACTTCATCCCATTGAGCTGGTAGGTTGGCGCATTTTCAGGATCAACAGCTTGCAAACGCTGAGTCACAACGCGCGAAAGCGTAATCATGTCATTCGCAGCAAACTGCACGTGCGGATTACCATGCGCATGAATGTCACCCATACTGCGATCCACATGTTGATGTGTATCCAGCATACGTACAAAACTGGCAGCGTAAATCATGCTTTTTGCCCCATTTTGCACCGCAGCATTTGAGCTTCGTGCCTGTAGCATAGGCAACCACCCTACTTCTAGCTCTGCTCCAGAACACATAGCCAAATCGGCTTGACGCATTTTCGCAATCAACGAAGGGCGAGCTTGCACGTAATGTGGATCTTGTTTATCGGTAGTAGCAGAATAG
>NZ_JAWPOT010000582.1:0-542 GCF_033344415.1 Vibrio sp. 1727 | reverse complement strand
TTAAACCAACCAAACTGAAAGATTTTTCGAGTTTGATGCAATTGGACGTGCAGGAAGAGCAAATAGGATTTGCCAAGCCGTTTGAACAGGCTTACCAAAAGCGAAACAAGTCAGAAGTATTTTTTACTATTTATTCGGACTACCTAACCGTCGGCTATCTGATCATCGATAAAGGGTTTGCTCAGCATGCTCCTTTTGCAATGCGGCATGAGTTGGGCCTTAATTATTTGATGATTGATCGCCGCTTTCAACGCCAAGGTATTGGTGCAGAGGCGCTGAAAAAACTGTTTGTGTACGCATATACCATCGACCCAGAGAGCACCTCGCTTTGCGTGACAGTACCAAATAGCCATCAAGGTGCACTCGACTTTTTCTCGGCTTGTGGCTTTACGAATACAGAAAAAGCCATTTATGGCGAGCAAGAAAAAGAATGGTTGATGCGTCACCCGCTTGGTTAAACGCTCAATAACCAAACGCTAGATAAAACAAAGGCAAGCGATACGCTTGCCTTTGTTATTGAACATGGGATTACTACGAAGGTT
>NZ_JAWPOT010000581.1:0-542 GCF_033344415.1 Vibrio sp. 1727 | reverse complement strand
CTACTACAACGAGCACAAGAACACGTTTGAGGAGCAATTTGTTGATGTTCGAGCCCAGCTCAATGTCGTGAAAAGTGCTATCGAAGATAAGCAAGGTGAGTTGAAGTCAGACATTTCAGCGGCGACTGCACGAGCAGAATCGATTTTAGAAATGGGCATCATCGTTGTGATCTTAGCGGCGCTTGGCATGGTGTTCCTGCTGCTACGCACAGTACTTAAACCATTAAACGACATCAAAGACGCAATGGCGCAAATCGCTTCGGGTGATGGTGATCTTAGCCAACGAATCCAAATTAATACGCAAGATGAAATTGGTCAGCTGGCCAAGGCATTTAACGAGTTTGTTTCTAAAATCCAAGCGACCGTGTCACAGGTGATTGATAGCTCAAACACGCTTCGTCAAGAGATGGCAAACTTAAGCTCGCTCACTGAGACGATTGCAGATTCGACAGTATCTCAACAGCGCGATAGCGAAGCAGTTGCTGCAGCAGTGCATGAAATGCAAGTGACTAGCCGCAATGTGAGCGAGAGTGCAAATGAAG
>NZ_JAWPOT010000580.1:0-543 GCF_033344415.1 Vibrio sp. 1727 | reverse complement strand
AATTCCAGTCAACGCCCCTCGTTGTCCCGTACACAGCTACCATCGTGACGGCGCAATGCGAGTTGACGGTAACTTCGGTTCAACACTAGGTTACGAGCCAAACTACAAACAAGAGTGGGCAGAGCAGCCTGATTATTCAGAGCCACCATTGCGAATTAGCGGCCATGCTGACCATTACGACCATCGTGTTGATGAGGATTACTTTAGCCAAGCAGGTGACCTGTTCCGACTAATGAACGAAGAGCAACGCCAAGCGCTGTTTGATAATACCGCACGAGCGATGGATGGTGTGCCAGACTTCATTAAAGAACGTCACGTCAACCACGCTTACCAAGCGGACGAAGCCTACGGCAAAGGCTTAGAACTGGCGTTAGGTTTAGCGAAATAACCCACAGCAAATATTCCATAGTAAATAAAAAGGGAGGCGCACGTTGCGCCTCCCAGTTAAGAGGAATTCGATATGATCAATTTAGACTTTTTCAAACTCTTCGATACCAAAGAGTTCTTCATCTACTACTGATTTTTGGCTACAGCCTTAATCAG
>NZ_JAWPOT010000579.1:0-543 GCF_033344415.1 Vibrio sp. 1727 | reverse complement strand
AAAAAGGCAGTTTCAAGTCTCTGATTGACCCTTACTGTTTTGGCCAAGCGCTTTCAAACGGTCGAGCCATCACTTTTGTGGTGACGCATGATATTCCCAACAACGACGTCTTTCTCGATTTGATAATGGATGAAGAGGATGAGTGGATCGCTTATGCCTACATTCTCGGTCGCGATGGCGGCGTGCCTTTGGTTTATACCGATTTGGATACCAGCGGCATTAAGAACAAAAACGGAAAGCCAAGATGGAAAGACGCTTGGAATGATCCTCGTATGGCGAAGATGATCGCGTTCCACAATGTGACTCATGGTGAGTCAATGACGGTACTGGAAGGGAATGACGATATGCTAGTGCTAAAACGCGGAGAGAAAGGCATTGTCGTGCTAAACAAATCCACGCGCGCACAATCGCTATCGCTAAAGACAGAGTGTGATTGGTTCGATTTGATGTCAGATCAAAGCGTTAAAGCCGGGATAGAACTGAAGGTTCCGGCAAAGTCGTTCATGTTATTGGTGCAAAAATAAAAGCGGCGGCAGAAGACAA
>NZ_JAWPOT010000057.1:0-2278 GCF_033344415.1 Vibrio sp. 1727 | reverse complement strand
GTAGACTTACTGGTGAAACTAGGGATTGTCCGTTTTTCAATTTTGTTAGCCCTAGCGCTGGTGGCACTTGCTGTCGTAGTACAAGTTGGTATCACTTTGGCTCTCAAAGGGCGCGTCGATGATATCGACATCGTACGTTCCGTTTTCTTTGGTTTGCTAATCACGCCCTGGGCCGTTTACTTCCTATCTGTGGTGGTAGATCAGTTAGAAGAGTCTCGTCAACGATTGACTAAGCTGGTTTCTAAATTGAAAGACATGCGTTCACGCGACCAAGAACTGAACTTCCAACTACAGCAGAACATCGAAAAGCTCAATCTAGAGATTGAAGAGCGGATTAAAGCGGAAGAAGCGCGTGAAGAGGCGATGCAGGATCTAGAGAATGAGGTTTTCCAGCGTGAGCGAACGCAATTAGAGTTGGCTGAGCGTACCGCTTTGTTACGTTCATTCATCGATGCGTCACCTGATTTGATTTATTACCGTAATGCCGATGGCGTCTTCTCTGGTTGTAACCGAGCGATGGAAGAGTTAACGGGCAAGAAAGAGCATCAACTTGTCGGTTTGAGCCCGTGGGATGTCTACAGTAAAGAAATTGCGCAACCAATCGTAGATACCGACCAAAAAGTCTTTAGCGACAACCAAGCGATCACTTACGAGCAATGGTTGGAATACCCTGATGGGCGAAAACACTATTTTGAATTGCGCAAAGTACCATTTTATAGCAAAGACGGTCGCCACTTGGGGTTGGTTGGTTTTGGGCGAGACATCACTGAGCGTAAGCGTCATGAAGAATCTCTAGAAAAAGCCAGCAGAGATAAAACGACGTTTATCTCCACAATTAGCCATGAACTTCGCACACCGTTAAACGGCATTGTTGGCCTGAGTCGAATGTTGCTTGATAGCCCGCTGACGGAAGAGCAACGTAAGCACATGCAGACGATCAACGTGAGTGCGATTACGTTGGGGAATATCTTCAATGACATCATCGATATGGACAAATTCGATCGTCGTAAGCTTGAACTGTTACCTGCGCCATTGAACTTTGAAGACTTTGTCGCCGAGATAGAGAGTATTTCGGCGCTCATGGCGGAACAAAAAGGACTGCGTTTCGACTTAGAACGTTTGAGTGACTTACCAAAAGCGATCGAGGTGGATGCGACCCGTTTACGTCAGGTGATTTGGAACCTAGTCAGCAACGCGATGAAGTTCACCAAAGAAGGTGGCGTTGTGATGACAGTCAGCGCTGATGTCGAAGAAGACTTCGCGACTATCATTATGGAAGTCGAAGACACTGGCATCGGTATTCCTGAAGCTGAACTGGATAAGATTTTTGCTATGTATTATCAAGTTAAGTCGGGCAAAGACAACTTGCATGCGGTAGGTACAGGCATTGGGTTAGCGGTTTCGAAACAGCTGATCAATATGCTGGATGGGGACATTACGGTCACAAGTGAAGAAGGCTTTGGTAGTACTTTTACTGTGTCGATTGACGTTCCTATTGTTGAACTCGAAGAGCTGGTAATCGATGCGAAGCGCGACAATGTGCATCTCAACATCTTTATGGTTGAAGACATTGAACTTAACGTGACGGTGGCTAAGTCGCTGCTAGAAAGTTTGGGGCATTCCGTGACGGTCGCGATGACTGGGGAAGAAGCGTTAGTCAACTTTGTGCCGGACCAATACGATCTTGCGCTGTTGGACATTCAACTGCCAGACATGACAGGGTTTGATGTGGCGAAGTACTACCGTGAGCATTATGACCACTTGCCTCCGTTGGTGGCGTTAACGGCGAACGTGATGAAAGATCGTCGAGAGTACTTAGAAAATGGAATGGATGACGCAATCAGTAAACCATTAGCTGTGCATGCTATTCAGTCAGTGATAGATAAGTTCTTTGTTGATCGAGTCGATAAACCCGCGGTGATTGTTAAGCCTGAAGTCAAGGAAGAAGCGGCGCCTTCTCCTGTGATTGAGACACATCTACTGGATCTGGATATGCTAGAGTCTTATGTGGATATTGTCGGCGTTAAACCCGTGTACGACAGCATCAAGATGTTTGAAGACATGATGCCAGATTACATTGAGGTATTAGACTCAAACATGACCGCAAAAGATCAAGATGGCATTGTTTCTGAAGCGCATAAAATCAAAGGTGCGGCAGGATCTATTGGTCTTAAACGTATCCAAAGCGTTGCTCAAAAAGCGCAATCCCCGGATATGCCGGCATGGTGGGAAAATATTTCTGACTGGGTCGAAGAGATAAAGAACGAATACCAAAACG
>NZ_JAWPOT010000578.1:0-543 GCF_033344415.1 Vibrio sp. 1727 | reverse complement strand
CTACCAGAAGTAAGTTGAGCCGCGATAAGTAACTTCGGATGATCAAGCCTGTACCAACAATTAATAGGAAGCCCACAATACCAGTCACAAGTTGCGTTTGAACGAACGCAACCGCAATCAGTACTGGCATGAACGTACCAGAGGTTTTAAGACCAATAATCACGCGCAGGAACACAACGATCAATGCGCCAATTGGGATCAGCATGATGGTCTTGAACATCGCTTGCTCTTCTAGAGGCAAGCTGTGGATTGATAAGTTAAGCAGGCCATCGGCCTCAACCTTGTTGTTTGTCGCTTGTTGAGGTGTCACTTCTTGTTTGATCATGGAGAAATGAACTTGGCTGTTCTTACCTCCCACAAGGTCAAGTAACGAAACGTTCGATTCATCCCAAACAAGAAGGTTAGGCTTTACGGCTTTCTGCTCTGAATTTGGCGAGAACAGAACCCAATCTTTTCCAGACCAAACTTGCACCATCGGTTGGATAGTTTGACGACGACGGCCATCTTCAAGCTCGATTACGCCAACAATTTTACTTTGAACGC
>NZ_JAWPOT010000577.1:0-543 GCF_033344415.1 Vibrio sp. 1727 | reverse complement strand
ATCGAACAACGCAAATCAATCACAGGTACGGCCTCACCTCGAAGAGAAGCAACACCACGGATGTTGTAGTGTGAGCCAGGCAGCTTAGTCAACGGCGGAAGCTTTATCACCTCTTTCACTTTGAACACATTAATCGCAAATAACTGACGACTGTTTAACGTGAACAGCAAAAGTTCCAGTCGGTTTTCACCCACTAAGTTCGTACGCTGATCAACCGTATTTAAAACTCCGGACATACTACTACCTAAATTCTGAACGATTATTTTTCACTCTTTATTGGAAACCTTGCTGAGAATACAAGGCGACGTTTTTTAATGAGTGTATAGATATCTAAGTAAACTCAATACGTTAGCTTGATACGTTTAACATCATGAGCCAAATTAGATATAAGTGCAAATTACATCAATGACGTGCACATAGCAATGCACTGCTGCTCAGATTCGTCATTTGATGGCTTTTTAAGATCAAAAAAGGGTGCGCTCTTGAGCCACACCCTAAATCAAATTAAAGATAGAAAGAAGTGATTAACCTTCCACCACCTTC
>NZ_JAWPOT010000576.1:0-544 GCF_033344415.1 Vibrio sp. 1727 | reverse complement strand
CTCTTGCAGCAATCACTTTTGCACAGTCAATGGCAGATCCGCCACCTAACGCCAAAATGGCTTCCGATTGAGAGGCGTTGTAAACACGTAATCCATCTTCCACTTGATCGTAAGTTGGGTCTGGTTTTACTTCAGAAAACACGCCCACCTGTAAACCCAACCTCTGCGTTTGCTCCAAGACTTTACCTACCATACCTATTCGAACTAATCCCTCATCGGTCACTAGCAACAAACGTCGAAAGCCTAGATCAGATATCGCCTCCAACAACTCAGATACGGCTCCCGAACCAGAAAACAACGTCGGCCGTGGAAGTGGCAGCACATGCGCTGCGATTTTTAGCCCTTTGGTGTAACTGCGATACAAACAATGTTTCAACATACAAATTCCTTTTGAGTTGGAGCATTTAGTCTAGTAGATTTTCAGGCAACTCTTCTTTGCGGCTTCACAAATTCGCAATCGAGTCGTTTACCTTTTCTTCCTTTAACTCATTGAGCTAATTAAGAAACAAAATGGGGATGTTTTCTTTCCTACAGTGACCACCAC
>NZ_JAWPOT010000575.1:0-544 GCF_033344415.1 Vibrio sp. 1727 | reverse complement strand
GAACGGATGATCCGCTTGCGATGCCGAGCGTAAAACAAATCAGTACATTTAGCTCCTCGCCTAAGGACGTTTTTTGAAAAAGAAAATAGGGCTTTACTGGTTTACGTTTGACCTAAGACTTCACGATAACTCGCTATTGGTTGATGCCTCATCTTTTCTGGATGAATTGGTTTGCTTGTATTGTCGCCCTTCAGTAACTCCTTTTCTCCATCATTTTGCTCAGGAGGCAACGCTCGGACGAGCTAGGCAGAAATTTATCGATGCGTCTTTGTGCGAACTGAATGACGCACTCGGCCAGTTGGGTCAGCGACTTTGGACGCTAGATATACCCCCGTATCAAGCCCTCAAATATGCCATTCAATATTTGAGTGTCACTCATCTTTATTCAGACGCAATGGCTGGCTCGGATGAACAGAACATATTGCACAAGCTGCAAGATGAATACCCACACCTTGTCATTGTTCAGCACTCTGTACGCAGTTTGTTCGACGAAAGCAAGCTGCCGTTTACGTTGCCTGATCTACCTGAGACTTTTACTCAGTTT
>NZ_JAWPOT010000574.1:0-544 GCF_033344415.1 Vibrio sp. 1727 | reverse complement strand
GGTATTGACCCAGGTTCTCGTATTACCGGTTACGGCGTTATTCGCCAACAAGGCCGTCATCTGCAATATCTTGGCAGTGGGTGTATTCGTACCTCAGAAAAAGAATTGCCAGGTCGGCTTAAGCAAATCTATGCTGGCGTTACGGAAATCATCACCCAGTTTCAACCAGACGTATTTGCAATTGAGCAAGTGTTCATGGCGAAAAATGCCGATTCTGCTCTAAAGCTAGGGCAGGCTCGCGGTAGTGCGATTGTTGCGGCGGTGAATGCGGATCTTCCTGTGTATGAGTATGCTGCACGTCTAATTAAGCAAGCTGTAGTGGGGACTGGTGGTGCAGACAAAGTGCAAGTTCAGCACATGGTACAGCACATGTTAAAATTACCTGCGAAGCCTCAAGCCGATGCCGCGGATGCGCTCGGTGTGGCAATTTGTCATGCCAATACGAACAAGACCTTGGTTGCGCTCGCAGGCAAAGCAAGCAGTGCGAGAAAAGGGCGTTATCGCTAGACTCTTACCGTACTAAAAATGAGACACCTCAGACAGA
>NZ_JAWPOT010000573.1:0-544 GCF_033344415.1 Vibrio sp. 1727 | reverse complement strand
ACTACGCCATACCACAAAAACATCCGAATTACCGACGAAGCGGCACTATCGGTAGTTATGCAAGCTGCTGGGCAGCTTCAACTAGCCATTACCGCACGCCTTTCAATGAGCTTAAACAACACCCCAATGGCTGGCACACAACTGAATGTAGTCAGTGGCAACTTTGTCATTGCACAGCCACTTGGCGTAGATGACGGTGTCGATTACTGCCACAGTGGACGCATTCGCCGCATTGACACCGACGCGATTAATCGCACGCTCGACCAAGGCTCCATTGTGCTACTTGGCCCCATTGCGAGCTCCGTGACTGGCGAGTGTTTTAACTTGCTTTCTGAAGAAGTCGCGACGCAACTGGCGATCAAATTAGGCGCAGACAAACTGATTGGTTTCTGCTCTGAACAAGGCGTGATTGACGACAATGGCAATGCCGTTGCAGGGTTGCTGCCTATCGAAGCAGAGCACGTCATCAAAACGCTTTCAGAAAACCACGCTTCAGATTCCGATTACAACACGGGCACTTGGCGTTTCCTCAAAGGTTCCATGG
>NZ_JAWPOT010000572.1:0-545 GCF_033344415.1 Vibrio sp. 1727 | reverse complement strand
TTAGTTGGTGATGTGACGACTTGCCCGCCTGCCGCGTTCTCTTCGCTGACCGCAAAGGCAAACAAGTTAATCCAGTCCATGATCTCCATTGGATCATTTTCTACTGCTGCATTAGCTTCTAGTTTTTTCAACAGATTCGGAGCTCGGCGAGTGACGTTCAAGCCACCTTCAAGGATCCCTTCAGTATCGAAACCACGCTGCATGCACAGTGACATCACTTTCCAAATTTGTTCAGCTCTTTGGTCAATTTCTTCTTGCTCTCGAAATGCCAGCTCATTTTGCAGAATCATACCACCAAGGCTGAGGCCATTTTTCTCTGCTTTTTCCAACATTTCGTCTGCGGATGAAAAAGGGAAAGGTACTTCTGCGCTGGCTTGTTGGCCGCCATGTTCGAGCTCTGCCGCTGTCGCAATAAAACCACCACCGAGAGAGTAGTACGTCTCAACAGCGACTTGAGCTCCTGCGGCATCGAGCGCGGTGATCGTCATACCATTTTCATGCAGCGGCAGGTTGTCGCTGTGAAATACAATGGCGTGGTCGTAGCT
>NZ_JAWPOT010000571.1:0-545 GCF_033344415.1 Vibrio sp. 1727 | reverse complement strand
AAGTGGATAGCGAGCGGCTGCAACCGGCATTGGTGAACCATCAGCACGATGAATTGAGACAATTAATACCGCGTTAGGATCAAGTTGTGCTTCAGGTGCGACATTAATCGTTACTGCCACGCTTTTATCCGGAGAAACCACTTCACCCATTTGTTTGCGTGCATGGTCGATACTGCGTGAAAGGCTTTCGTAACGGCTATCGTCAGGACCGATCATCTGCTGCATGATACCCCAGTATTTAATTGCTGCTGGGTAATCTTTACGTTCAAATGCATCAAATCCGAGCAATGAGAACACGCGTAAATCCACGTAATCTTGTTGCATGAGCTTACCAAGTAAAGAACGAGCCGTTGCTTGGTCCATCTCGTCTTGAGAAAGCATTAACGCCTGAGCGTAACCTAACATAACGTCAGGATCTTTTGGCTCAAGAGCATACGACTTTTTCATAGAATCGATGGCTGTCGTCACATCGCGGTTCGCTAATGCAATACGACCGAGTAGCAACCAACCGGTTGAATCTTCTGGCTGATAATGCAGGCGCGTGC
>NZ_JAWPOT010000570.1:0-545 GCF_033344415.1 Vibrio sp. 1727 | reverse complement strand
TGGCGAAGACCCGAGTGACTATGTGCGTGAAGTAGTAGAAAAAACCAATAATGGGGAGTTTGATGACCAATTGGTTTATCAAAAGCGACTACGCCGAAAGCTGCATGAGTACCAAAAAAACATTCCACCTCAAGTGCGTGCAGCACGTTTAGCCGACGACATTAATGCCAAGCTTGGTCGACCTTTACAGTATCAAAATCGTGGGCGCATAGAGTATTTGATTACCCTAAATGGCCCTGAGCCTCATGAATACCGTAACAGTCCTATCGACTACCAGCACTACATCGACAAGCAGCTAAAGCCTGTTGCAGATGCGATTCTGCCATTTATCGGCACAGACTTTGAAACCCTCTCAGCACCACAGATGGGACTGTTCTAACCAATACGAAACTCAGTCTTTTGGTACTGCTTCACGAGCCAGCCGCCGAAAGCATCAATTAGGCCAATGACCGAACGCTTGGGAATTGGCCTTCCAGATAACAATATGCAGAGGCGGTCAATCTCCAGTTTTTTCTCGGGATGATATTGCAAAAACACTTCACCAC
>NZ_JAWPOT010000569.1:0-547 GCF_033344415.1 Vibrio sp. 1727 | reverse complement strand
AATTTGTTTTGGTAACACAAAAAGAAAAGGCAGGGATAATATCCCTGCCTTTATTGTATGGATTCTTCTTAATGAAGAATACGAGCACGAATCGTGCCTTCAATGCTTTTCAGCTTAGTTAGTGCTTCTTCTGAACGCTCAGTTTCCACATCAATAACTACGTAGCCGATCTCAGCTTCAGTTTGTAGGTACTGCGCTGCGATGTTGATGCCTTCTTCTGCGAAGATTGTGTTAATTTGAGTCAGAATACCTGGGCGGTTTTTGTGAATGTGCAGCAAGCGAGAGCACTCACGACCGTGTTCAGGCAGAGATACTTCAGGGAAGTTAACGCTTGATAGTGTTGAACCATTATCTGAATATTTCGCCAGTTTACCCGCAACTTCCACGCCGATGTTTTCTTGTGCTTCTTGAGTAGAGCCGCCCACGTGTGGCGTTAGAATGACGTTATCGAATTTCTGTAGTGGAGATTCAAACGGGTCAGCGTTTGTTTTTGGTTCAACTGGGAATACGTCGATTGCTGCGCCAGCTAAGTGACCTGCTTCTAGGC
>NZ_JAWPOT010000056.1:0-2332 GCF_033344415.1 Vibrio sp. 1727 | reverse complement strand
AGGGGTGTCGAAAGAGTCAACTGCGGTCCAAAGCTGTTGGACTTGGGTGAAAAGGGCGTTTATTCTTCCTATACGTTCATTAGGTCATCTAGCCTTTCTTCCGCAGGTTTTGTTCTTGGTTTTTTAGGGGGTAATGTCATAGGGTTTGTCTCTTAATATCTTGTGCTAAAAGCAAATCTGATAGGGGTATCATAGCACTTAATATTGATATGCTAAAACTTAGCTCGCTGGTAGCTTCGCTATTTTAACTATCTTTTTGGTGCTTCTATAAAAAGATAAAATAAATACAATCAATAAAACATACATTATCGCACCAATCATCCATATCCAGCCATCCCAACTTGCCAGTGTTTGACCAAAAATAAAGCTAAATAATAATGGGCCGATCACCCCCGTCGTATTGGTTAAGCTGACTAGAACGCCTTGTAGCTTACCTTGGTTAGTTTGATTGACTTGAGCTGACATTAACCCCTGTAAGGCTGGTAGCGCAATACTGCCGCCGGCGAGTAAGATTAATGTAGGGTAAATCATCCAACCCTTTGTCAATAATGACAAAATAATGAATGCTGCTCCATCAACAACAAAGCCCACAATAATCGTCACTTTTTCATTGAATTTCTTGGCGATTGCGCCCGCTACAAATGCTTGGAACAAGGCATGCATGATGCCTAACCCCGCTAAAGATAGGCCGATCTCCATACTGCCCCATTGAAAACGATGTTCCGTAAATAACACCCATGTCGTTGCTGGAATTTGCCCTATCATTTGAGTCATAAAAAAGATAAATAACAATAGTATGACTGGCTTGATCACTTGCAGGAAAGGTCGCGAATTTTCTGCTGTTTCTGTGGTGTTTTTTTCAGTATTTTTGATTTTATTATCTTTAAATATCAACATAATAACTAAAAAAGAGAGCGCATTTAAAATGGCAGCAATAATAAAAGGAAGATGAGCTGAGAATTGCCCTGTAAAGCCGCCAATTGCAGGGCCAGAGATTAACCCGACACCAAAAGCCGCCCCTAAGCGTCCAAACCACTTAGTACGCTCTTGTGAAGCAGTATTGTCAGCAATAACAGAAGCGGCGACCGCACCTGTTGCGCCAGTAACTCCAGAAATTAATCGCCCAACGTATAGCATCCAAAGTGAGCTAGATAATGCAAGCAAAGTGTAATCCACAGCAGCGCCTGCAAGAGATAGTAGTAATATTGGTCGGCGCCCGAATTTATCAGACCATTTGCCAAGTAGAGGAGCAAAAAAAACCTGCATGATGGCATACAGTGCCAGCAGGATACCGTAATGATTTGCTAAATTTTCAGCCGACACGTATTCACGTAACAATGTAGGCAATACAGGCATGATCAAGCCGATCCCCATAGCATCTAGGGCGGTGATCGTTAAAGCGGTGATCGCAAATTTATTCATCGTTTTTTCTCTATCATTGATAGAGTTGGAATATATCCCTATCAGTGATAGAGTGTCAATAGAAAAAAAGAGAGGGCAGTATGGCGCGATTAGATAAAGAAACCATCATCACAGTGGCATTAGAGTTGCTAAATGAAGTGGGAATGGAAGGGCTGACAACGCGAAAACTAGCTCAAAAACTGGGCGTAGAGCAGCCTACACTATATTGGCATGTGAAGAACAAGCGCACATTGTTGGATGCATTATCTGTTGAAATGCTAAAGCGTAATCATCGTCATTCATTACCCGCAGTTGGGGAAACGTGGCAACAATTTTTACGTAATAATGCATTGAGCTTTCGTGATGCATTATTAAGTTACCGTGATGGCGCAAAAGTGCATTTAGGGACTCGCCCGAGTTCAGACCAATATGACACCGTAGAAATGCAGTTGCAGTTTATGGTGGACAATGGTTTTTCATTAAAATGTGGGTTATATGCAATAAGCGCGGTTGGTCATTTTACGTTAGGTTCTGTGTTAGAGCAGCAAGAACATATCGCAGCACTTAATGATAGGCAACAAATAGCAGATGATACGATGCCTCGACTATTAAAAGATGCTTTGCAAATTATGGATCAAGATGATGGCACAGAGGCTTTTTTATTTGGTTTAGAAGCATTGATTAATGGTTTCGAAAAGCAGTGATAAGGTGTCTGTGTTTTTAGGCTCGCACAATAGGGGGGATTTGTGCGAGTGGTGGATTTATTTAGAACATTGTTTTTCAATTTGGCGTTTTTGTTCTACCAATTTTTTAGCTGTTGCCATCGCGAGTTGTTCATCGGCTTGCATTTTTGCTAAACACAGTATTGCAAGGACGCGGAACATGCCTCATGTGGCGGCCAGGACGGCCAGCCGGGATCGGGATACTGGTC
>NZ_JAWPOT010000568.1:0-548 GCF_033344415.1 Vibrio sp. 1727 | reverse complement strand
GCTGGTATTGGAAGGAAAAGACGCTTCCGCTTTGTCAGAAGTAAGAATCCCAACAATTCAAATTCAAAAGGCACTGAGCGAATTTAATGCGTGTCTTGAGCGACTACCGAAACTTTCGTTCTCACAAGCAAGAGACATCGTTTTGCCTTTTCAATTCGGTCAGAAAACACTAAATGCGAATCAGCAACAGACGTTAGCTGCGCTCTATAGCTATCTTTCTGTTGATGACCGAGTGACGAAAGTGCTAATCGATGGCCATACCGACAATGTTGGACCAAGGCTTACCAACCTTTCGGTATCACGTTTACGTGCTCAACAAGTGGCCGATACGTTGATTACTCTCGGTGTAAAACCAAGCATGATCGAAGTCAGGGCTCATGGAGAACGATACCCAACGGCAAAAAACAGCACAGCGGCTGGTCAGGCAAAAAATCGACGTGTGACGTTACGCCTAGTCAGAGACAACGAACGCACCATAGAAAAAAACACCATGTACGTACAACAACAGATTCAACAAAAGAAGGTTAAGGTTCAATGATGACGAAAAC
>NZ_JAWPOT010000567.1:0-548 GCF_033344415.1 Vibrio sp. 1727 | reverse complement strand
CACTGCCCATCATCACAGGTTGGCTGACAACGGAAGTTAACTCACAAAAGTGACCAGAGACAAAACCGATAACTTCATCTCCGACTTTCGCTACATATACCAAACACTCGGGATTATCGATGTAACGAGCAATGCTTTTCTCTTGCTCGATTTCTTCAGCAGTTTTAAACAATTCAGGGGATTGAACATGGTGCTCATCGTGCAAATCGAACATAAGATCGTTGAGCACTTCTAAATCATCAAAACTCGCAGCTTTGATTACAAATGCAGACATACTAAGGGTTACCAAAATTTGAGTCCGTATAGTGTGTTGCGAAAACACAGGCTTGGCAAGCCACAAAAGCGCCTACTCACGATTGTTTTCTGGAGCACCAACGCAAAAAAGCCCCTGTACAAATCGGCATACAGAGGCAGAACCAAACTACGGAGTTCGAGGATCAGGGTTTCATTTGAGTACGACGATAAATTGTTAGCGTCGTAATACTCGCTCTATTTCATTCAGGCTCGTTGGATCATCAATCGTCGATGGCACGGTGTATTGTTCACCA
>NZ_JAWPOT010000566.1:0-549 GCF_033344415.1 Vibrio sp. 1727 | reverse complement strand
TGGCAGCCATTGTTGGTGCAGCGGGTTTGTTGCCAACCATGGCGGCCGTTAAAGCGGGCAAGCGCGTATTGCTGGCGAATAGAGAAGCGCTTGTCATGTCTGGGCAGTTGTTTATTGATGCCGTTGAACAATACGGGGCAGAGTTGCTGCCAGTAGACAGTGAACATAATGCTATTTTCCAGTGCCTACCACAGCAAGTTCAAACCAATCTTGGCCGCTGTAACTTAGATGAGCATGGCATTTCTAGTATTCTGTTAACCGGATCTGGCGGTCCATTCCGTTACGCTGACATTGCCGATCTCGACAGCGTAACGCCAGCACAGGCAATCGCGCACCCTAACTGGTCTATGGGGCCAAAGATTTCGGTCGATTCTGCGACTATGATGAATAAAGGTCTTGAGTACATTGAAGCAAAATGGCTATTCAATGCGGCTCGTGACCAGTTAAAAGTGATTATTCACCCGCAATCCGTGATCCATTCAATGGTTCAGTATCGTGATGGTTCGGTACTGGCGCAAATGGGAGAGCCAGATATGGCAACACCAATTG
>NZ_JAWPOT010000565.1:0-549 GCF_033344415.1 Vibrio sp. 1727 | reverse complement strand
GATGTCTTTGGTCGCTTGATCCATAGAACCAGATACGTCCATCAAACAAAACATCACGGCTTGGCTAGAAGGGACTGGTCGTTTTTCGTAGTTTTTAAAACGTAAATCGAAAGTATCGATGAACGGCACATTTTCAATTTTCTTGCGCAGTTCTTCGATTTCCTTTTTCAGACGATTTTCTTCAAGTTGTTGTGCTGGCTCAATATTTTTGATGCGAGTCAACTCGTCTTCGAGTTCTTTAAGAAGTCGCTTTTTGCCTGCAGTCATGGCGGTTCGACGAGCTAATGACTGCTGCAATGAACGAATAACGGAAATGTTGGAAGGGATCCCCGCGGTTTGGAAACCTGCTCGGTGAGTTTTCCATTCCGTAATTTTAGCGATTTGATTTTTTTCTAGATTCGGTAGCTCTAAGTCTTCAAACAGAATATCCAGGTATTCGTCTTTTGAAATTTGGAACACAAATTCATCTTGGCCTTCGCCATCTGGACTCGCATTACCTTCACCAGAGCCACTGCCTTGACCTCCACCTTTTGGACGCTCGATTTTATC
>NZ_JAWPOT010000564.1:0-550 GCF_033344415.1 Vibrio sp. 1727 | reverse complement strand
GTTATCCATCCCAAAAACCCTTACGTCCCAACTTCTCATGCGAATGTACGTTTCTTTATCGCAGAGAAAGAGGGTGAAGACCCAATTTGGTGGTTTGGTGGTGGTTTCGACCTGACTCCTTTCTATCCTTTCGAAGAAGATTGTCAGTCATGGCACGATACAGCTAAGGCAATCTGTGCCCCATTTGGTGAAGAAGTATATGCAGAACACAAAGCGTGGTGTGATAAGTACTTCTTCTTGCCACATCGAAACGAAACTCGTGGTGTTGGTGGTTTGTTCTTTGATGATTTGAATCACTGGGAGTTTGATAAGTGTTTCGATTACATCAAAGCGGTGGGTGAAGGCTATTGCCAAGCTTACTTGCCGATTGTGTCTCGTCGTAAAGACATCGAATATGGCGAGCGCGAACGTGAATTCCAACTTTACCGTCGTGGTCGTTATGTTGAGTTCAACTTAGTGTACGACCGTGGCACTTTATTCGGTTTACAAAGTGGTGGGCGTACCGAGTCGATTCTGATGTCGATGCCGCCGTTAGCTCGCTGGGAGTACC
>NZ_JAWPOT010000563.1:0-551 GCF_033344415.1 Vibrio sp. 1727 | reverse complement strand
GCGCAAATTTATATTTAAATGTTGTGATAGGTTTAACGGAAGGTAGGTTAGTGTTTTAGCAGTATATTTATATGTGGATATTTAAATGACGTGTTTTAACAGAATTTAATGTCAATTAAATGGGTTGGTTTGACCAAGTATACTGACTTGTTCAATTTATTTTAAGTCTGGAATTAATATTGGTATGTGCGATTTAATTTAAACACGTTGATTGAGCTGAGAAACATACTTTAATAAATCCCCATCAATATTGGGTAATCCGTCAGAGAAAAATATTTGTGTCCCTGGAGTGCAACGCATTAAAACGTTAGTTAACTCGCCATCTTGGTTGGAGGTATTGAGCGCATTGAACTTGACCAGCTTATTGTAAACATCATCTTCTAACTGCAATCGCTGCGCTTCGGTCAGACGAATACGACCAATACAAATACCGGGGCTGACTTCATGCGAAAGTGATTCTATCTGAAAACGTTCACGAAATAGAGAGTCGAGATCTGAGCCTTCTTCCATCAAAAATCGGCGGCCGGAGCGATAAAACAAACCATCACCGA
>NZ_JAWPOT010000562.1:0-551 GCF_033344415.1 Vibrio sp. 1727 | reverse complement strand
GGAATCGGTTATTAAGGTTGATGATCTTCACAGGAATATCGTACTGCATGGCCGTCGATAGCTCCTGAATGTTCATCTGGATACTGCCATCACCCGTCACCACCACCACTTCTTCTTCAGGCATCGCGAACTTAACGCCCATACCAGCAGGAAGACCAAAGCCCATTGTGCCCAAGCCACCCGAGTTGATCCAACGGCGAGGTTTGTTGAATGGGTAGTACAACGCCGCAAACATTTGGTGCTGGCCTACATCAGACGCCACATACGCGTCACCATTGGTTAGCTTGTGCAGTGTTTCAATGACTTGCTGTGGCTTGATACGATCCGACGACGTTTCGTAAGACAAGCACTGACGATCGCGCCACACTTGAATATCATCCCACCACTTAGTGATCGCCGCTTCATCGTTGCCACAATCTTGCTCTGCCAGTAGACCAAGCATAGTAGTCAGTACTTTTTCAGCAGAGCCTACGATTGGAAGATCCACTTTGACGTTTTTGGAGATCGACGACGGATCAATATCAATGTGCATCACTTTCGCATTTGGACAG
>NZ_JAWPOT010000561.1:0-551 GCF_033344415.1 Vibrio sp. 1727 | reverse complement strand
GGCGCTTGTTTCGCTTGCGCAAGGATTGAGCTTGACGCTTGCGATAGAATTTGTGATTTGGTCATTGCCGTCGTTTCTTTCGCGAAATCTGTATCTTTGATACGGCTCTTCGACGCATTCACGTTCTCGTTAATGTTGTCCAAGTTGCTGATTGCGTGGTTGAAACGGTTCTGGAATGCACCTAGCTCTGCGCGGTGGCTGTCTACGTATTTCAGTGCCGCATCGATGATAGCAACAGATTCTTGTGCGCCACCAACTGAGGTTACGTCGATAGTATCTACTGTTACTTTTTTGCCTTCGCCTAAGCCTAGTTCACCAGATAGACCGCCTGAAAACTCGACCTCGCCCTCAACTTTGTTGTTGCCAGCGAAGATTTGCAGTTTACCGTCTTGGTCTACTGACGCTTTCACTAGGTCAGTTTGGCCGTTAATGTAAGTCGCAAGCTCTTCGATATCGTCACCCGCTTTTGCGCTGATGTTGATTTCTTGCTCTTGGCCGTAGCTGTCCGTTAGGTTGATTTTTAGGTCGTTCTTACCTTCAGCAACGTTCCA
>NZ_JAWPOT010000560.1:0-553 GCF_033344415.1 Vibrio sp. 1727 | reverse complement strand
TTGCGGATGGCAAAGTTGATATCGTCGTCGGTACGCACAAATTGCTCTCCAGCGACATCAAATTCAAAGATTTGGGTTTGTTGATTGTCGACGAAGAGCATCGCTTCGGTGTTCGTCAAAAAGAGAAAGTCAAAGCGATGCGCGCCGATGTGGACATTCTTACCCTAACGGCAACGCCGATTCCTCGTACGCTGAACATGGCAATGAGTGGTATGCGTGATTTGTCGATCATCGCCACACCACCAGCACGCCGTTTAGCTATCAAGACATTTGTTCGTGAACGTGAAGAGTCCGTGGTGCGAGAAGCCGTACTGCGTGAAATCATGCGTGGTGGCCAGGTTTACTTCCTGCACAATCAGGTTGAAACTATCGAAAAAACGGCAGAAGACTTACAAAAGCTCATTCCAGAAGCCCGTATTACCGTGGCACACGGCCAAATGCGTGAACGCGAACTAGAACGCATCATGAATGATTTCTACCACCAGCGCTTTAACGTGTTGGTGTGTACCACC
The DNA here is from genome assembly GCF_033344415.1 of Vibrio sp. 1727. Classification (NCBI taxonomy): domain Bacteria; kingdom Pseudomonadati; phylum Pseudomonadota; class Gammaproteobacteria; order Vibrionales; family Vibrionaceae; genus Vibrio; species Vibrio sp. 1727. The sequence goes on along the minus strand of NZ_JAWPOT010000560.1, from coordinate 41 downwards.
ATCATTGAAAGGTGTATCGACGTTCCGACGGCCAACACAAT
>NZ_JAWPOT010000559.1:0-553 GCF_033344415.1 Vibrio sp. 1727 | reverse complement strand
ATAGGGATTCGTAATGACTTGGGAGTTTATTGAAAGGAAAGAGGCTTTTGATTACATTGGGCTAAATAATAAATCGGTTAATGAAATCGAACAATTCTTACATGGGCGAGTGAGAATTTCGGCTGCACTCTTTAGCAATAAAAAACTATACTTATCAAGACAATCCCTCGTCATGCTTGCGTCTCTGAATGAATATGATCAGAAGCAAGTTGTCAAAGAAATGTATTTTCTTTCATCTAATCCAAGCACACCCTCTGTAGTTAGACACAAACGCAATCCATTGCTTCGAATATTTCGAACTAGGTATCCCTTCAAAAATTATCATTACTTATTAACTTGTATCCTTAGAGACGGGAAAGTTGTAATTCATGATATTGCTTTTGATCGACAGTTGCATGGTAAGTCTATTTTTAAGCATTCACATCAAAGAACCCAAATGTATCATGTGAAGAAAGAAACAGGTAAAAATGGTGAGTATAATGGAGTGCAGAACAATGATGAAGCAAAGTTATTGTTGGCTGAGTGGGACCACACTAAAGCTCAAGTAACTCAT
>NZ_JAWPOT010000055.1:0-2591 GCF_033344415.1 Vibrio sp. 1727 | reverse complement strand
GCTTAGCGGAAAGTTCTTTTACCCTCAGCCGAAATGCCTGCCGTTGCTAGACATTGCCAGCCAGTGCCCGTCACTCCGCGGTCTTCACTGCGTGATCGAGTTGATCGACACCCGCCGTGACACGCTCCATGAAGTGCCTGCCTGCGTCTGTTAGCCGAACGCCCCGCGCATGGCGCTCAAATAGCAGGACACCAAGGTTATCCTCCAGCGCTTTCACACGCGCGCTGACGCTCGACTGGCTGATACCAAGTGCCTTGGCCGCATGCCGAAAATTCAGATGCTCGGCGACGGCGATGAACTGAACAAGGGAAATGAGCGGTATCCTGCCAGACAGGATACCGACATTCACGAGGTTTCGATGGTTAGTGCGCCGCATCGGAGCGGGCCTGCTACCAGTCGTCGGTTAGACGACTGGCGACTTCTCGGTGGCAGCCCCACGGAGCCGAAGGAGCACCAGCCCCAACGAAACCAGTACCGCCATCGCCGTGGCGTAACAGATCACGGGCCACGCTGTGTCACCGTTTAAAAGTGCCACCGCCAATGTCCCGACAATGCTGACTATCAGGCTTTGAACGCAGAAGTAGAACGCGACCGCTGATCCCGCGATGTCGTCGAACTCTGCCAAAGCGCCGTTCGCGGTAACGGACACCGTGAAGACAATACCGACCGCGACAACCCACATCGGTAGGATGAAGGTGAGGAATGACGGCGAGCCGTAAAGTTCGCCGATCCCCAACAGGACCGCTCCGCAAACAAGCAACGCCATCCCACGCGCCACGCATCCTGCGATGCCCCATCTGGCGACAAAGGACTTCGCGAAACGGGTTGTCACGATCATTACAAGCGCGACAGTGGCGAAGGCAAAGCTGAATCCGATCTCGGAATATTCCGCTTGGCCTATGAGCACACGGGGAGCCGTCGAGAAGAAGACGAAGTAGGTGCCCATACCGGCGCTAAAGCCGACAGTGTAAACCCAAAAAGCCGGACTCGCGAAGATCGGCAAGACAGATCGGCGCGTCTTGACTTGATCCAGAGGGCGGGTTTCGTGCCACCTGAAACCCGCATTTAGGAGTGCGAGCATCGCCAGTATAGCCAAAGTAATGAATATCGCCTGCCATCCCAAGAACTCGCCGATCAATACTCCGGCGATAGGGCCGAGCGCAGGCACGAACGCCAGCATCGAACTGAAAAGGCCGTAGATGACGACACCCTCAGGACGGTTGGCATAAACGTCGCGAACCGTCGCGAACGTCGCCACCAGCATGGCCGACGCGCCCACTGCTTGAAGTAGACGGAAAGCGACAAAGGCCGGTGCAGTTGAAGACCAAGCTGCTCCCAGAGACGCAATGACGAAAGCCGTTGCGCCCGCAAGTAGAATTGGCCGTCGCCCGATTCTGTCTGAGAGCGGACCAAAAATCACCTGGCCCACGCCGAGCATCACCATATAGAGGCTCAACGTGAGTTGGATCATAGCGGGCGTCGTGTTCAGGATGCCGGGCATCGCTGGAACGACAGGGAGATAAATATCCATCGCCAGTGAAGCGAGGATGTCGAAAGGAGCCATCAGCAGCAGTGCTGCCGGCAGCGTATAGGCCCACGCGGGGCGTGTGGTGGTCATGACGAATCAACCCTCGATTAAGGAATACCGGGCGACGTCTGCTCGTCAGCAATCAGATGAGACTAGCCTTACAGAGCGCCGCAACAACAATACTGGTTGTTGCGGCTTACTTGTCTGCTGACTTGGAATTTCCCATCTGATTACTCCACGCTTACGAATATGAATTGCTACATTTTATCCGATTATCTTTTGCTTCGCAATGCGGCATGGGCGCACTCAGCGTTCCAGCCCCCTCTGCCGCCCTAACTGCCACGACACCGACCCGCCCTGCACGATGCCCATAACCTCGCGGCCGAGTTGGCGGTCGATGATCGGCCGCCACGGGACAAGGGTGAACTCATGGGATTTCTCGACCACGGCGAACTTGCCGCTCGATAGATGCACGGTTCCGGTAAACTTGCCGCTGACGCTCTCGCCGTCCGTGGCGGCGCGGAACGGCAGGCCCTTACTCAAAGCCATATCCGATCCGACGCCGGCTACCTCGCGCTCCCGCAGGATGGCGAGAAGGTTGCGCCGGTAGAAGACGCGGCTGTCCCGGCTGCGGGTGGCGTCGCCCTGTTCGATATGGTGCTCGCGGCGCTGGTCCATGGCTTCGCGGACTTGTTGCCCGAAGCCGGTTGGCGCAAGGTCGGCCGTCTCGCCGTGGATCAGCCGCCGGTCCAGCCAGGTCGCGCCGTCCGATCCGATCTGTTTGTTCAGATCGACCGGGGAAAGGACGCGAACGCTGGCCTGACTGTCTCGGCCGGCGTCATGGGCGGCGGCACGGCTGACCAGATCATCGGGGATGCGCCATTGGTCGGCGTCGATCCGCTCGACGATACCGGCCCGGCGTAGCGCCTCCAGCCGGCGCACATGGGCATCGACATAGCCCTCATAGTCGCCGCCTGGAACGCGGCACGTATAGGAAGAATAAACGCCCTTTTCACCCAAGTCCAACAGCTTTGGACCGCAGTTGACTCTTTCGACACCCCTG
>NZ_JAWPOT010000558.1:0-553 GCF_033344415.1 Vibrio sp. 1727 | reverse complement strand
TTGCCTCGAGCTCGCCGCGCCTCTCGCCGGGAAACGTCAGATCAATATCATCGTGCTTGCGTGTTACACGCCCTAGCCGTGCATCGATCGCCCAGCCCCCACCGATCCAGAGCGGCAGATTTCGCTCATCTGCCGCAGCTAGAATTTTGTGTATCAATGTGACCTGCGTTGTGTCCATGCGGCCTAACGGTTTGGGCTATGGGCAGTGGCGGTTTGCGTGAGCCTTTCCTGTCAAACCGAGAAAACGCTCGGGCGGGCTACCGACTTTGCAAATTGCACTTCAACCCGCCATTGCCTATGAGCCAGTGTTAGCGGTAGTTTTTTATTTATTCAAATAGTAATCCCACGTTATTTTTGCAATGTCTGAAATAATCTTTTCATTAATTTCCGAAGTTTCTTTGGACTCTGCAACAAATACGCTTATAAAAATTAATTGTCCATTCGGTAAAGTAATTACCCCAACATCATTAGTGGCTGCTGCAATTCCATTATTTATTCCGGAAGTCCCTGTTTTATGAGCAACAATTGTATTCTTTGGTAATTGTCCTTTTAA
>NZ_JAWPOT010000557.1:0-554 GCF_033344415.1 Vibrio sp. 1727 | reverse complement strand
CCGGTATGGTACTTAAAAACGGCATTGTTCTGCTCGACCAAATTGAAATTGAGATGAAGTCGGGGAAAGAGGCATATGACGCTGTGGTTGATGCGGCAGTCAGTCGTGTTCGCCCAGTGTGTATGGCAGCGATCACCACCATTTTGGGTATGATTCCTCTTCTACCTGATATCTTCTTTAAACCGATGGCGGTAACGATTATGTTTGGTTTAGGTTTTGCCACCATCCTGACACTTATTGTCGTGCCAGTGTTGTATCGTCTGTTCCATAAAGTGTCGGTGCCGAAATAGGCTTAATGTAAAGTAACGATGTAAAGTTCAGCGCCTTTAGCTGGTGAGTTAGAGGCGCTTTTTATAAGGACGAAAAATGACAGAAGACAAAACGTGCGCGTGGGCGATGAACCACCCTCTAGAGCGCGAATATCACGATGCAGAGTGGGGCGTTCCGGTGTATGACGACAAAGTGTTGTTCGAATTTATTACGTTGGAAGGTGCGCAAGCAGGATTGAGTTGGATTACGATTCTGAAAAAACGTGAAGGATACCGAGAAGCGTT
>NZ_JAWPOT010000556.1:0-554 GCF_033344415.1 Vibrio sp. 1727 | reverse complement strand
GGCCAGTTTGCAAACAAGCGACCGCGAGCGTGTGTAACGCATCTTCGCGTTCTGGTTCGAGTTCTAAAACGGCATCCAGTATCGCGATGGCTTGATCGGGTTGTTGGTATTGAACTTGAAGCGCAGCGTGAACCAGCAACAGTTCAATATCTTTGGTGCTTAGCATGTGGGTTAAACCTGAATAAGAAGATTGAGCGCCATGGTGAGGTAACGCTGGTCCAGTTGTGTGCTTTGTAGCGTTTCGGCGGCTTTAGCAAGGTTCGCCGAGCCTGATTCCTGTGCGAGTTGCTGAACACGAGCTAAAGTATTGTCGAATTGCTGACGGTACTTTTCTGGACGAAGCAGTTCACAATGGTTCAGTTTTGGCTTCGCTAACGCCAACAAATATTGATCGGACGGTCTTAGGTCATACAGTTTTTCCAAATGAGTCGCGACGGCTTGCCCATCCGGCAGTAACTGAAATCGTTTGGGGAAATCCGTTTCGACTTCACCATGGGAAACGTGAGTAAAGGCTTCAATGCCGACATTTAACGTACTAACTCGGGTCATCAACT
>NZ_JAWPOT010000555.1:0-554 GCF_033344415.1 Vibrio sp. 1727 | reverse complement strand
TAGGTGATACGCGCCGATTTGTGCTACGAAATTTACATTGTAAAACTCAAATAGAATATGAGCTCGGCCACGGCGCATTATTGATCATGGCTGGGGAGCTTCAGCACTATTGGAGACACTGCGTTCCCAAAACAGCCAAACCAAAAGGAGAACGTATCAACCTGACTTTTAGACATATTTTGAACTATTGACTCAGGTTTTACATTCTTAACAAACATTGATGATAAGTTTACATCCAGGTTATATCAGGGAATGGATTTATGCGTATCAAACCTATCAGCTTGGCGGTCTTGCTCTCTTGCTCACTCATCTTGAATGTTCAGGCATCTCAAGAAGAGGTGCCTGCACTTAAGTACTCTCAATCAGCACAGCTGATTCGCGACACATACGAACGTGAGTTATTCACGCTTCCTCCTTTTAAGGAAGGCCACTTTGGGCTGCGTATGTTCCGCCAAACCTTAGATGAAAAATACTACGCAACCATTTGGACAGACATGGCTCAAGTCGCAAGCCGATTGAATCGCTTCGCGAATGACGTCGTCAAACCAGAAGAC
>NZ_JAWPOT010000554.1:0-554 GCF_033344415.1 Vibrio sp. 1727 | reverse complement strand
TGGCATTCTTACTGACCGCGATTTATGTATACGGGTTTTGGCGCAGGGGATTGATACCAATATCTCGGTGAGCGAGGTCATGAGCTACGACGTGGTATCGCTTGATTACAACGCGTATGTGTTTGAAGCGATGCTGACCATGCTTCGCTACAACGTGCATCATCTGCCGATTCTCAAAGACAAGAAGCCAATAGGCATCATCGGTATGACGGACATTGTCCGTTACGAATCTCAAAACAGCTTGTTGCTGGTGAGCTCGATTTTCCAACAGACCAGTGTGGAGGATCTCAAACAAGTTTCCCTGCAAGTGAAAGATTGTTTTGTTCGCATGGTCAATGAAGACGCCAACGCGCACATGATTGGACGAGCGATGTCGGTGATTGGCAGCAGCTTTAAGCAACGATTAGCGGAACTCGCCGAGCAAGAGCTTGGTCCTGCTCCAATTCCATACTGTCTGGTTGCGATGGGATCGATGGCGCGAGATGAGCAGCTCATTGTCACTGACCAAGATAACGCGCTGATTCTTGATGACAGTTACGATCCTGACAAGCACT
>NZ_JAWPOT010000553.1:0-554 GCF_033344415.1 Vibrio sp. 1727 | reverse complement strand
TGAAATCAACGTGACTAGCCCAACTTGTATTCGTGAAATCGAAGCGGCATTCGACATTTCTATCACTGGCAAACTGATGGATGCCATTGAACGTCGTGTGAAAGGCGAATAACTGAATTTATAGTACAGTTATAGTAGAGAACCAGACATTATCTTAAGCAAACTCATGCACATAGTCGCGAGTTTGCTTAAGTGCATTTACGAGTCTTAAAGGTCGGTATGAGAATGAACCTCACAAACCATTTTTTAGTAGCCATGCCTGGAATGAAAGATCCGTATTTCCAGAATAGCGTTATCTACGTTTGTGAACATAACGAAGAAGGCGCTATGGGCCTGATGATCAACGCGCCTGTTGATATCACCGTTGGCAACATGCTCAAGCAAGTTGACGTGCAGCCTGTTCACCCGCGCCTGTTTGAAGCCAGCTTAGATAGACCCGTCTACAATGGCGGTCCAATCTCAGAAGACCGTGGTTTTATTCTACATAAACCGAAAGATTACTATGAATCCAGCATTCAAATGACCGACGACCTTGCTGTCACCACTTCGCGAGA
>NZ_JAWPOT010000552.1:0-555 GCF_033344415.1 Vibrio sp. 1727 | reverse complement strand
TTCATCTATTGGAGCTGGGGTTGAGCCTGTTGTGTCGACGCCTATGCCGACAACAGAATCGGCCAGAGTCTGTGGCACTGTTGCCAGTACCTCTTGGATAGCGCTGGTCATTGCATCCAAATAATCTTGCGGGTGATGTCTGAATTGCGATTGCGCAGGTTGGCAATAGAGCCCCTTCATCCATCGTGAGTAGTACACCACAGACGAGGAAACTTCCTGTCCTGTTTCGGCATTAACAATAAGCGCACGTACGGAGTCCGATCCGAAGTCCAAACCAATTACATGCTGCTGATGTGTATTTATTGTGTCCATGACAACTCCAACTTTTGGTCAGCAAACTAAATCTACTTGTTGTTATAGCCAGAGCAGGTGGGTTATCCCATAAATAGGGTTGCTAAGTTTATGGACAAAAACGTCACTGGGTGTTTTTTGTGTCCTTTTTAACACCTTTATATATTGCTCAAAAATTAGTTGTTCTCGACCATGATTAACGTTTGCGTTGGGCGTTTTAGGGATATTTCAAAGTTGCTAGTCCCCCAATTGAGAGCTGCTTCA
>NZ_JAWPOT010000551.1:0-556 GCF_033344415.1 Vibrio sp. 1727 | reverse complement strand
GTTTGGACTCTATTGTTGAATTTATCAACGCTAGAGCGAATTTATTTGGCCAAGTCTACTACCACAAGACCAATCGCTCTTTTTCTTCCATGTTAAGCAAAGTGTGTAGCTTAGCAAAGCAAGCTAACGCTGATGTTGATTTGTTTGAGTTTACTTTACCTTCAGATGCCGAAAAAAAATCTTATTTAGAGCAGATTCAAGATTTCTATGAAAACAATTCGGATGACCATTTCTTAAACGAACAGCTAGCTGTCGCGATTGAAGGGAACGATGCTGCCGAGGAAGTAAATAATGACATAGTCCATCGTAAGCCATGGGACAAAGTCTACGAATCAAAATTATATCCCGATAATCTAAATATCACAGATGTTATCAATAAGGATACAGTCAAGCAGTTAACGTTAACAATCGATGAAATGATTACAAGCCAAGACATTGATGGTTCAAAATTCACCATAGATGTTATGACTGACAATGCTTTCAAAGATATCTCGAAGACGGAGATTAAATTGCTAGAGAAACAGCTTGATGGAAAGTACTCTGTGACAGCGTTTAA
>NZ_JAWPOT010000550.1:0-556 GCF_033344415.1 Vibrio sp. 1727 | reverse complement strand
ATGTCGAGATGAATGTACATAGCTGTACAGTGCGGTTTGAACACCGCCACCAAAGGCTTCGGTAATATGCAGTACTTTTTTCATGCTGACTTTGTCCCTGGAGTTTTTAACCACTTGGTTTTGAAAGCTTCTCGTTCTTGCTGCGAGTAAATATGGCGATAAAGCGGTAAGTCATACATGTAAAACAACTTAGAAAAATCGTAATGCTGTTTAAAGTATTGGTGGATGTTGGAATACCATTTGTTCTTTGCTTCATTGCTGTTTTTCAGAACAAAGTTGTCGACATTTAGGAAGTCTCCAATCTCTTTGTCAAGGGAACTCAGTTGCTCGCACTTAATCAGAATGACGCTGGCTTTGTCATTGTTGAACGTAAAAAATGGTTGAGTGTTATCGATCTCTTGGCGCATGACATCGATGCTGAAGTTACGTTTTAGCTCGTTATCGAACCAATCTGCGAAGTAGTTCAGGTTGATGTAGTTATCAAAGCAATGCTCGAGATGCTTGTAGGTCACTTCCATATCGCGGTGGATGGCATCGTTCTTTTTGCCTTCGATAA
>NZ_JAWPOT010000549.1:0-556 GCF_033344415.1 Vibrio sp. 1727 | reverse complement strand
ACTTGAGTTCGAACTTTACTACTCTGTATAAGGTTCAAACTGTGTAAAATGTAAACACAGTAACAAAATATTAGGCTCGCCTCGCAGGCGGGCCTTTTTTGTATTCGTCAGTCAAGATTCGCCGTTTAACATGAGGGGATAATAAAAATACGCTTGGGCTATTTTTACCTTGTAGGTCAAAGGTCTAAGCCATTGAAACGTGAAATCATCGATCAAAAGAAGGTGAGCCATGAAAGTTCAGCTTATTCCATCGCTATGTGTACTCAGCGGCACGCTACTGGCCTCTGTAGCCTCGGCTCAGGTCGCTTACACTTGGGTAGACGAAAACGGCGTAGTGCACTTCAGTGACACCCCAAACCAAGGCGCGAAGACCATCGCATTGCCCAATCTTGAAGCCAGTGCACCAGCACCAGAAGTCGAGAGCACTGAATCACTTGCGCCACAAGCCAAAGCAGCCCCCGAGCCAGAAGAAGAGCTAGAAAAGAAATCGGATAAGCCTCAACCTTTGCAGCTGGCGATGCTCACACCTCAACACAATGAAACCATTCGTAGTAAT
>NZ_JAWPOT010000054.1:0-2938 GCF_033344415.1 Vibrio sp. 1727 | reverse complement strand
CGTGCTAACGACTGCTCTTGCTGTATTGCTTTTCCAACGACTGGAGCTGCTGCGTCAAGTTGTTTACTTGCATGGTCAAGCTGCTCACACTGCTCTGTAAGCGTTGGTTCTCCTCGCTGCTCTGCTCGAATCTTTTCTCTAAATCCTTGTAGAGCTTCACGAACTCGCTGTGCTGCTCCTTGTGCTGCCTCTCTAAAACCTCGAAGGCGTGCAAAAGTTGTTTCTCTAGCTCGGTCATTTATTTCCTCTCCAACTTGATCAGCTCGTTCTTGCCATCGTTCATTGTCCACCCCTCCAGAATCGAGTAACCCTCTGGTATCACAATAAAACGTTCCCCTTTCTGGCTCTCGTACAGAGAAAGCCCCCAAGTCTTGTTCTGGAACTGCTCTAGGATCGCTTTTTGGCGGGCTATCTTTTTCTGATTGTCTAATATCGTCTGCCCTTGATACCAAGCGATCCCGTAACTGACGATCACCAAAAATAACAGGGTCACTGGCAACCAAATCCATGTTTTCATCACCAAGAGATTCAAACGTGATTGCTGCTCTTGGATGTCGTTTATGATTTTCTGCTCGCTTGCTTTCAACGCATCTTGAATACGTTGTTCGTGCCTCTCGAAGTCTTTCTTTAGCGTTTGCTCGATAGCGTTGGCTTGCTTCTTCGATTGCGAATTGAAGTCCCTCGCCATATTCAAAATCTTGCTCATACAAAAAACCTTTTAATCTTATGTTTCGTTTCCCACTTTCGGGATTCTTAATGCTGATGCTTTTAGCTGTCACTCTGGCAATCTCAAATCCTTTGCTTTCAAGCGCACCAATTACCCCTTTTCGACTACGGATTGCGCCTGATTGAGCAAGATTAAGTAGACCATCGGTAAGAAGTTGCTGAATCTCTTTTGCATCGGATGGAGTGTCTTTAGCACTCACCAAGCCTTGCTGATTAGCAGGGTCATCTGGGTCATGAAGCCCTAGTTCAAGATTCTGAATGGTGCGCCAAGCATCGATACGAGGATTGTCTGCAAAGTGGTAGTAAGGTTGAAGTCGCTTGCCAGAATGAAGCTCAATATTTGGAATAACAAAGTTCAGCTCTAACCGCCCTTTATCAAGATGCTCTACCCAAAGAATGGAGTATTGGTCTTTGTCTAAGCTTGGTAACAAAGCCTTTTCAAAATCAGCCATGAGGCGATCTTTAATCTCTTGTGATAAGTCCGTTTCAGCAAAACAGAGAAAGCCCGATGTGTACTTTTTGGCGTAAGGACTCGAATCAATGAGTGATTGAACTAAATCAGGATCGCCTTGATTGAGTGTCGCCCTCTCCCGATTTCTATCTTTCCCTAAGAGATAATCAACAGGGCCACTCCCAATACCCTTACCTCTACGAGCGAACTGAACAATCATACTGAGATCTCATACTTTGCCATTATTTGCCCAAGCTGACGCTCGATTGCTGAAAGTTGGGCCAATACTTGAACCACATTCACGACATCATAATTCTGGGTATTCACTACTCTAGTGATCTGATTCAAGTTATTTCCAAGTCCAGATAACTGGCGCAATAATGCGGGGTCTACTTTAGGAACATTGGCTCTTTTAAGAGTCCGTTCCCCAAGACAAGTCTCTCTCATCCAAGGAGCTAATTCCGCACCATCACACCGATCTTTCAGAGCTTGAAGTTCAGCCTCAGTGACTCTTATCTTGATGGACTTTTCTCGTATTACTTTCTTCTTTTCAGTCATGGCAATTCTTTAGTTTGAGTGCTTTTAACTAGGGTTAAGGGAGCGTAGCGTCCCTTACAAGGCACAATGACAACGTAACGAAGTGGAGGGGTCTTTGTGTAGCCTTGCTTATGCTCTAAATAAAAAAGATAAGAAGTAAGAAAAAGAAATGCAAATGAGACAAATAGATTAATCTCAAAGGATCGCCAAAGAAACGATAAGGATGCTAGACGAGCTAGCGCACACCGCCCTTTCGGCTGCGCCGACCCCTACCCATTTCGACTCAAATTTATGAGTGATTTGGGTATATTTTTGGTCGCTTTCAGATTGGGTAAGTCTCTTCCCTTTCGGGCTGCCCTGCGCTGTGAGTAAGGCTTTACGCCCCCATTCCAGTCTCACAACACTAATCAATTATTCCTTTTCCGCAGTTCTCTCTCTAGCAGCTACAAGAGAGCGGTTTTATCGTGCTTTCGCAAGTTTTGATTAGTGCCTTTACCTGTCACCTTTGGAACTTCCCTTGGTCGGTGACTGATACGCATCGCTCTGTCCAAAACATCTTGAGTCCAAACAGAGTGCAGGAATACTTGAAGTGCTTAGATGATATGGCTATCATGAAAGGACTTACACAGGTCGCAAAACTAGTAAGTATTCCGAACAAAGCCAGCTCGCCAAAGCTGGTTTTGTCATATCTGGGGATTGAGATTACAACCAAAGAGCAGGGATCTCAACGATCCTTTTCTAAGGTAATGAACATCCTCAAGAAAAACGCCTCCCATTGGGAGGCGTTTTTCATATCTGCCAGTTGTAAAAAAGGTCGCCTGTTTTGGCGACCTTTTGGGTTCTATCGTTCAGTTCGTACAAAGTGCCGTTATGGTAAATGAGCACTTAACACAACGAGATTTATGCTCAATTCAGCACGGAATTCAACTTTATTTATATTCACAGTAAGAATAAAATCCCCAAAAAAATGAGATACTGCTTCTAAGTAAGGATACAAATGATATTTGCTTATACATGTCCTAAATGCAAAAAAGAGCGAGCTATTGCCCGAATAAAAAGAACATTTCCTGAAAGGGCTTTTTTCAAAAGAAAGCAAACAAAATGCCAGTGCCAACACTGTCAGCATGTTTTCTTCATCAATTGTTCGGCATGAATACCCCTTCCGAACAATTGATGAAATTAATGATGAAATTAAGCCAAACAATTTTGGTGCCGCTTATTCCT
>NZ_JAWPOT010000548.1:0-557 GCF_033344415.1 Vibrio sp. 1727 | reverse complement strand
TCCTTTATGCTTTTCTATTAATGACTTACAAATATTCATCCCCAGCCCTAGGCCAACTTCTTTTGTCGACACAAAAGGCTGAAAAATCCGCTGCACAATCTCTTCACCAAACCCAATGCCGTTGTCACTGATCGCAATCAGTGTGGTTTGGCTGGTTCGTTCCACCAGCGCTATTTGAATCCGTTTTTGTTCGTCCCTTGTGCTTTCCATCAACGCATCACAACTGTTTACTAAGACGTTAATGAAGACCTGTTCTAGCGCCAACATGTCGCCTTGCACTTTTACATCATCAGGTAACTGGTTTTCTATGATGATCTGTTGACGCTTCGCTCGCGTGTTCACAATGGTGGATGCTTGCTCCGCCACCTCATGAACACTTACAGACTTCACTTCTCTTTCACCTTCTGGCTTGCGAGCGAATTGGCGCAAACTGTTGATGATCTTACTCATCCGAGTCGCCAAACCTTCGATGTGGGTAATGGATTCACCAACCTTTTCTGGAGATTTCTGTTCGAGGAACATTCTCGCGCTGTATAAATACGTCGACATTGCGTTTA
>NZ_JAWPOT010000547.1:0-557 GCF_033344415.1 Vibrio sp. 1727 | reverse complement strand
GCCCCAAAACATTAAATGGTTTTTCACTAAATGCTTCTTGATGTCCAAGCTTGGGGTTAAAACTCTGATATTTGGGATCGGCTAAACGTTGGGCAAGTAGCCCAATTTCAATTGGGACCTGAGAGTACAGGTAATCAAACAGATTTTCGAAAAACTCATCCCACGATTTAACTAGTTCCTTGCCAAACGAATCTACAAGTACACTCTTGATGACACGGATTCTTTCGGTACTAACAGTTGCTTCTGGGTACTCCACGTCAAGAAATTCTTTAATCTGAGCTTGAGTATGTGGACCCTCACCATTTAGCCCTAGTGCCAACTCTAAAATTCGGGCGTTGCGTTTGGGATTCTCTAGTAGTTCAATCTTTTGAACAATGTCTGCCAGCCTAGAGATAAGTAACTTTTTGGTTTTTGGCATTCTTATCACCTTAAATCAAAGGTTTACTACTTTTGTATTTATTATATTGCGGTAATAACCATATTGCTAAGAATTCTATTATATATTATAGCAAATGTTAAGTCAGCTTTGTGTTAATAAAATTAGATATATGCTATAA
>NZ_JAWPOT010000546.1:0-557 GCF_033344415.1 Vibrio sp. 1727 | reverse complement strand
TTCCATAAAGTTGGTTTGTTTTGCTAACAAACAAACAGGAAGGAGGAACATAACCGCTGATATTTGTCGAAAAAAGACAAACTGAAACATCGGCACTTCATTCGCGACACTTTTGATCAAAGAGTCCGAAAGCACCGCAATAAGATTCCCGACAATTAATAGCAGCATTGCTGCCCCGACAGATGTGACTTTCACATTTTTCTCCTCATTCTTTGCCAAAGATTAGGTGATGTCATAGGATGAAGTGAAGTGATATTTATTAGTTTAAGTATGAGATTTTTAGATAATGAAATTGCCACCATTGCGAGCGGTTCACTGTTTTGAAGTTGTTGCGAGAAATCTGAGTTTCTCTCTTGCTGCCGAGGAGCTTAATGTGACGCAAAGTGCGGTGAGCCATCAGATTCGCTTACTTGAAGATTATTTGGGCGAATCGCTTTTTATTCGCCAAGGTCGCAAGCTTTCACTATCGGATACGGGCGCGCGGTATTTAGAAGACATCAGCCCGGCTATTAGTTCAATTGCGATGGCGAGCCAAAAGGTGCGAGAAGGGGATAAAG
>NZ_JAWPOT010000545.1:0-558 GCF_033344415.1 Vibrio sp. 1727 | reverse complement strand
GCGACTGCGGAGATTTCTCGCGCCTCAATCTGGCAATGGATTCAGCACGGTAAGTCACTCGACAATGGTCAACAGGTGACAAAAGCACTGTTCGAAACCTACTTGCAAGAAGAAGTAGAAGTAGTGAAACAAGAAGTGGGCGAAGAACGTTATCAAGCCGGGCGTTTTGAAGAAGCCGCACAATTGATGGCGAAGCTAACAACTAGCGATGAGCTAACCAACTGCTTAACCGTTCCTGGTTATGACTACCTGGACTAAGAATTCTTAACTGTAATACCAATAACGTGAAAACTTTCGAGGCAGATGGGGATATGTACTGCCTGAAAACGGAAACTCAACGCACAAACAAAAGTGCAAATAATAAAGAGGGATAGACCAATGACATTGACTCGCCGCCAACAAATTGAAGCTCTGGAAAAAGACTGGGCAACGAATCCACGCTGGAAAAACGTAAAGCGTACGTATACTGCAGAAGAAGTCGTAGAACTGCGTGGCTCGATGGTACCAGCAAATACAATCGCACAACGTGGTGCTGATAAGCTTGGGTGACTGGTCAAC
>NZ_JAWPOT010000544.1:0-559 GCF_033344415.1 Vibrio sp. 1727 | reverse complement strand
GAAAGAAGCCATCTTTAACCTGAAATTGCCAATGAAAGGTCGTTACGATGAAGTACTGCAAGATCTTGAAAATCTAAAAATGTTCTTGATTGAGAACAAGGTGAAATTCAAGCTGCAAGCGAAGCATCTGTATCATGACCGTGAAGAGATCACGATTCACATTCAGTGTCTATCTAATATCTCTCCGCACTAAGTTATCGTTTCTATGTGGTTGAACATTATCAAAAAGGCGCCTACTTCAGGCGCTTTTTTATTGCGGTTTAGGAATCGCGACAGTCACTCAATTACTGGTTGGTTGGCCACATCTCTTCCCATTTTACTGATTCCATGTTGTCTTCGATGCTATCTGGCGTTTGAGCAAAAAAGTCTAATCCAGTTTGACGTTCAACTTCGTCAATGGTGGTAATAAAGTTGGCTAACTCAGAGCTTGAAACATCACGATGCGGGACAATGAACGCAATGGCTTCATCAAAGCTTGGATCAAGAATGACTTTGTAAAACGCGCTCGGGATCACCACGCCATTACCGATTGTTCCTTCGTTACCTTGGTAAATCGGTC
>NZ_JAWPOT010000543.1:0-559 GCF_033344415.1 Vibrio sp. 1727 | reverse complement strand
TTATGACGACGAGGTAAGCCAGTCATACCCGCTTTACATGCTTCAAGGTGAACGATGTAAATCAACGCAATGTAGGAAATCAGCGCTGGAAGTAATGCCGCTTTGATAACCTCTACGTAAGAAATCCCAACGTATTCCACCATCAAAAACGCTGCCGCGCCCATGATTGGCGGGGTGAGCTGACCATTGGTTGACGCTGCCACTTCAACTGCACCCGCTTTTGTGCCCGGGAAGCCGACTCGTTTCATCAATGGAATGGTAAAAGTACCCGTGGTTACGACGTTTGCGATCGATGAGCCTGAAACCAGACCCGATAGACCAGATGCGACAACCGCGGCTTTAGCTGGGCCGCCTTTCATATGACCAAGTAGAGAAAATGCGACTTTAATGAAGTAAGCACCTGCACCCGCACGCTCTAGCATCGCGCCAAACAGAACAAAGAGGAAAACGCACGAGGTCGATACCCCAAGTGCAACACCAAAGACCCCCTCGGTGGTGAGCCACAGGTGAGACATTGCCTTATTGAGGCTAGCGCCTTTATGGGCGATCACTTCGGGCA
>NZ_JAWPOT010000542.1:0-560 GCF_033344415.1 Vibrio sp. 1727 | reverse complement strand
CGGCTCGTCGTTTAAACGCATCGATAGACCGATACGCTTGCGCTGTACGTCTACTTCCATCACTTTCACTTTAACGATGTCGCCTGCTTTTACCACTTCACGCGGATCAGAAACGAAACGATCCGTCAGGGCTGAGATGTGCACTAAACCATCTTGGTGAACACCAATATCGACGAAAGCACCAAAGTTGGCCACGTTCGATACGACGCCTTCGAGAATCATGCCCGGTTCTAGATCTGCAACTGAGTTAACGCCTTCAGCGAAGGTTGCGGTTTTGAACTCCGGACGAGGGTCTCGGCCTGGTTTGTCCAGCTCTTTGATGATATCGGTCACCGTTGGGACACCGAAGTGCTCATCGGTGTAATCCACCGCGTGCAGACCTTTAAGGAACGTTGAATCGCCAATCAGTGCTTTGATGTCTTTACTGTTCTTCTCGGCAATCGCTTTGACTACAGGGTAGGCTTCTGGGTGCACTGCAGAGGCATCAAGTGGGTTTTTACCATCCATAATACGAAGGAAACCCGCACACTGCTCGAACGCCTTAGGACCTAAACGAGGCA
>NZ_JAWPOT010000541.1:0-560 GCF_033344415.1 Vibrio sp. 1727 | reverse complement strand
AGCGCTTGCGCAAGATAAAACCGCGTTAGTTTCTCAAGTTAAAACTCGTGAAGAGTCGCTAGACAAAGAAATCCAAGAGAAAGTGGATGCACTGCTCGCAGAAAAGGACGCCGCACATCAGAAAGCGCTGAAAAAATTACAAGCTCAGCTTACCGAGGTCGAGAAGGTTAACTTGTCTTTGGAATCTCAAGTGAAGCAACAGAATGACAAGTTGAGCTCGAGCAAGACAGAGAATGAAAAGCTCACTCGCCAAGCGGATATGCAAGCAACCATGTTTGAACGCTCTCGTGAAGTGTTCCAGAAAGAACTCAAAATCTCGCAAGATCTAGAAGCGTTAGAGAAAGAGCGAGAGAAGCTACTGCCGAAAATCGACAAGCTGAAGAAAGAGTGTGATGTGTTCTTAGAAGGGAAGTCGTGGGATGTAAAATCCGATGCTTGCGATAAGCACGATGAAGCAAATTCTCGACTTAGCCAAATCGATCAACTAATTGAAGTCTACAAAATGGATCTCAAACAGATCAAAGAAATTACAGCGGATATGGGTTTATAAACCCAACAAT
>NZ_JAWPOT010000540.1:0-561 GCF_033344415.1 Vibrio sp. 1727 | reverse complement strand
CCCCTCGCCGCAACCCCAACACTGTTTTTGGACGACCAAGGCCAGCCGCTGCAATTTTATGATGCCGTTGTAGGCGGACGATCTGTCGCGACGCCGGGCACCGTCAAACTGTTGTGGGATACCCACCAAAAATACGGCAAGCTGGAATGGAAAAAGATCATTCAGCCAGTGATCAACTTGGCTGAGGAAGGTTTTGCCGTCAGCCCTCGTCTCGCCAGTTTGATTGCCAACGATGCCGAGCGTTTATCACGTTTTCCGACCACAAAAGCATATTTCTTTAACGCCGATGGCTCACCAAAAGCCGAAGGCACACGATTAAAGAATCCAGAATACGCGCAAACCTTGAAAGCCATCGCCAAACAAGGTGCTCAAGCCTTCTATCAAGGTGATATTGCCAAAGACATTATCGCAACCGTGCAAACAGCAGTGGGTAACCCGGGCGTATTGGCACAACAAGATTTTGATACTTACCGCATCAAACAGAGAGAGCCCGTTTGTGCGGCTTATCAAAGCTACGAAATCTGCGGCATGGGGCCACCAAGCTCAGGCGCGCTAACTGTC
>NZ_JAWPOT010000539.1:0-561 GCF_033344415.1 Vibrio sp. 1727 | reverse complement strand
CTTTTGCTATGGTTGTTTTTTGCTTTATTACAGGGATGATTATCGAGATTTTGATTTCAGGAATGACGTTTGAGCAGTCTCTGGCATCACGCACGTTGTCTATACCAGTAAATATCGCGATTGCTTGGCCTTATGGCATGTTCCGTGATAGGGTTTTACGCCAAGGTAACAAACTTTCACCTTCTTCTTTCATGAAAAATGTGTCTGATCTTGTATCGTATGTGCTTTTCCAATCACCTGTGTACGCCGGCATTCTTTTAGCCGTTGGTGCATCGTATGATCAAATTGTTACGGCAGTTGCGAGCAACGCTGTGGTTTCTTGTGGAATGGGCGTGTTATACGGCTACTTTTTGGATATGTGCCGTCGTTGGTTCCGCGTTCCGGGTTATCATCAAGGCGTTTGATTGACACTGTTTTGTTCAATTTAGTTACTTAGTGAGCAAACGAGTGTAAAAGAAGGCTTTTTTTACGGTTTAGCCTTGACCATGAGGCTCATAATCATTAAATTAGCGCCTCGTTAGCCAAGAATGCTAACCACAATTTGATTCGGTGAGTTGTCCG
>NZ_JAWPOT010000053.1:0-3132 GCF_033344415.1 Vibrio sp. 1727 | reverse complement strand
TAAAGCCTGGCGATGTCCTACTCTCACATGGGGAAGCCCCACACTACCATCGGCGCTATTTCGTTTCACTTCTGAGTTCGGCATGGAAATCAGGTGGGTCCAAAACGCTATGGTCGCCAAGCAAATTCTTTAATCTGGAAAGCTGTTTTTTAATTCTCGTTCTTACACATTCAATGTTCTTTCATTGAGTCCATCAAAACCCCTTGGGTGTTGTATGGTTAAGCCTCACGGGCAATTAGTACAGGTTAGCTCAACGCCTCACAACGCTTACACACCCTGCCTATCAACGTCGTAGTCTACGACAACCCTTTAGGATACTTAAAGTATCAGGGAGAACTCATCTCAAGGCTCGCTTCCCGCTTAGATGCTTTCAGCGGTTATCGATCCCGAACTTAGCTACCGGGCAATGCGTCTGGCGACACAACCCGAACACCAGAGGTTCGTCCACTCCGGTCCTCTCGTACTAGGAGCAGCCCCTTTCAATTCTCCAACGCCCACGGCAGATAGGGACCGAACTGTCTCACGACGTTCTAAACCCAGCTCGCGTACCACTTTAAATGGCGAACAGCCATACCCTTGGGACCGACTTCAGCCCCAGGATGTGATGAGCCGACATCGAGGTGCCAAACACCGCCGTCGATATGAACTCTTGGGCGGTATCAGCCTGTTATCCCCGGAGTACCTTTTATCCGTTGAGCGATGGCCCTTCCATTCAGAACCACCGGATCACTATGACCTGCTTTCGCACCTGCTCGAATTGTCATTCTCGCAGTCAAGCGGGCTTATGCCATTGCACTAACCTCACGATGTCCAACCGTGATTAGCCCACCTTCGTGCTCCTCCGTTACGCTTTGGGAGGAGACCGCCCCAGTCAAACTACCCACCAGGCACTGTCCGCAACCCCGATTAGGGGTCGACGTTAGAACATCAACACTACAAGGGTGGTATTTCAAGGACGGCTCCACGCAATCTAGCGACTGCGCTTCAAAGCCTCCCACCTATCCTACACATGTAGGGTCAATGTTCAGTGCCAAGCTGTAGTAAAGGTTCACGGGGTCTTTCCGTCTAGCCGCGGGTACACTGCATCTTCACAGCGATTTCAATTTCACTGAGTCTCGGGTGGAGACAGCGTGGCCATCATTACGCCATTCGTGCAGGTCGGAACTTACCCGACAAGGAATTTCGCTACCTTAGGACCGTTATAGTTACGGCCGCCGTTTACCGGGGCTTCGATCAAGAGCTTCGACCGAAGTCTAACCCCATCAATTAACCTTCCGGCACCGGGCAGGCGTCACACCGTATACGTCATCTTGCGATTTTGCACAGTGCTGTGTTTTTAATAAACAGTTGCAGCCACCTGGTATCTGCGACTCTCAATAGCTCCATCCGCGAGGGACTTCACCGTCGAGAGCGTACCTTCTCCCGAAGTTACGGTACCATTTTGCCTAGTTCCTTCACCCGAGTTCTCTCAAGCGCCTTGGTATTCTCTACCCGACCACCTGTGTCGGTTTGGGGTACGATTCCTTACAATCTGAAGCTTAGAGGCTTTTCCTGGAAGCATGGCATCAATGACTTCACATCCGTAGATGCTCGACGTCGTGTCTCAGCCTTAAGAGAAACCGGATTTACCTAATTTCTCAGCCTACGCACTTGAACCTGGACAACCGTCGCCAGGCCCACCTAGCCTTCTCCGTCCCCCCATCGCAATTGTAAGAAGTACGGGAATATTAACCCGTTTCCCATCGACTACGCCTTTCGGCCTCGCCTTAGGGGTCGACTTACCCTGCCCCGATTAACGTTGGACAGGAACCCTTGGTCTTCCGGCGAGGAGGTTTTTCACCCCCTTTATCGTTACTCATGTCAGCATTCGCACTTCTGATACGTCCAGCATGCGTTACCACACACCTTCAACCGCTTACAGAACGCTCCCCTACCCAATGCACTAAAGTGCATTGCCGCAGCTTCGGTTTACTACTTAGCCCCGTTACATCTTCCGCGCAGGCCGACTCGACCAGTGAGCTATTACGCTTTCTTTAAATGATGGCTGCTTCTAAGCCAACATCCTGGCTGTCTGAGCCTTCCCACATCGTTTCCCACTTAGTAGTAATTTGGGACCTTAGCTGGCGGTCTGGGTTGTTTCCCTCTCCACGACGGACGTTAGCACCCGCCGTGTGTCTCCCGGATAGTACTTACTGGTATTCGGAGTTTGCAAAGGGTTGGTAAGTCGGGATGACCCCCTAGCCTTAACAGTGCTCTACCCCCAGTAGTATTCGTCCGAGGCGCTACCTAAATAGCTTTCGGGGAGAACCAGCTATCTCCAGGTTTGATTGGCCTTTCACCCCTAGCCACAAGTCATCCGCTAATTTTTCAACATTAGTCGGTTCGGTCCTCCAGTTGATGTTACTCAACCTTCAACCTGCCCATGGCTAGATCACCTGGTTTCGGGTCTATATCCAGAGACTGAACGCCCAGTTAAGACTCGGTTTCCCTACGGCTCCCCTAGATGGTTAACCTTGCCACTGAATATAAGTCGCTGACCCATTATACAAAAGGTACGCAGTCACAGGACAAGCCTGCTCCTACTGCTTGTACGTACACGGTTTCAGGTTCTATTTCACTCCCCTCACAGGGGTTCTTTTCGCCTTTCCCTCACGGTACTGGTTCACTATCGGTCAGTCAGTAGTATTTAGCCTTGGAGGATGGTCCCCCCATATTCAGACAGGATATCACGTGTCCCGCCCTACTCGATTTCACTGAACACACGTCGTCAACTACGGGACTATCACCCTGTATCGTCGGCCTTTCCAGGCTGTTCGTCTAACGCGTGTAAAGCTTAAGGGCTAGTCCAATTTCGCTCGCCGCTACTTTCGGAATCTCGGTTGATTTCTTTTCCTCGGGGTACTTAGATGTTTCAGTTCCCCCGGTTCGCCCTGTTGAGCTATGTATTCACTCAACAGTAATACCTTATGGTATTGGGTTTCCCCATTCGGAAATCCCAGACTCAAATGGTTTTTACTACCTAATCTGGGCTTATCGCAAGTTAATACGTCCTTCATCGCCTCTGACTGCCAAGGCATCCACCGTGTACGCTTAGTCACTTAACCATACAACCCGAAGGAGTTTCGAGTTGAT
>NZ_JAWPOT010000538.1:0-561 GCF_033344415.1 Vibrio sp. 1727 | reverse complement strand
CGAAGTCGAGCGCATTGGCGAGCAGTACTTTCTCCAGCGGCAAGATCTAATAGCGGTTGGCGTTACGGCCAAATCGTTGCCAGGAACGGAAGACAGAATTGACGGTTCTTCCATTCCTGGGGTTAACGTGCGTTATTTGCAATCGTCATTGCACCTGGCGATCGACGTTCCGCCGAACTGGCTGCCGATGCAGAGTTTATCTGCACACGACATGGGGCGATTTTCTCCAGCTAAGTTTGGTCGTGGGGGACTGTTTAACTACAACGTTTTTGGTGTGTATGAAAACGAAAGCCAACAAAAGGAGGTTTCTATCGATCATGAAATCAGAGCCTTTTCTGAGTTTGGTGTTTTTTCTACAACGGGAATATTTAAATCCAATTTTCACCGCGATGTTCAGTCTCAGCAAAGCAGTCAATACACCCGTTTCGATACAGGGTATGAGTACGCCAATCAGGCGCGCCGACTTCGTTTGGAAGTCGGAGACTACATCGTCCGTCCTTTGTCTTGGAGTCAGCCGGTGAGAATGGCGGGCATTCAGTTGTCGCATGATTTTTCTATGCG
>NZ_JAWPOT010000537.1:0-561 GCF_033344415.1 Vibrio sp. 1727 | reverse complement strand
CGATGAGCGCTCCCATGGATGAACTTGGGTCCATTGGGTCTTTTGGCGTGAACGCTTTCGACGCTTGAATAACTTTTTCTAAGAACTGATCTTTGATGCTTTCGTGAACAAGCAGGCGGGTTGCCGCGACGCACACCTCACCTTGGTTGTAGAAACACCCTGCGGCGGTGTCTGCTGCTGCGCGGTCTAAATCATCACAATCTTCAAACACGATGTTCGCGTTCTTGCCGCCCGCTTCTGCAAACACGCGCTTTAGGTTGCTCTCACCCGATCTGACCATCAGTTGACCTGCAATGCGCGTCGAGCCTGTGAAGGCGATGCAGTCTACGTCTTGGTGTTTCGCCAACGCGTCGCCAGCTTCCTGAACAAAACCCGTAACGACTTGGAAATCGACTGTTGGTAATCCCGCTTGAGAAGCAAGTTGACCTAGAAATATCGCGGTGAGAGAAGATTTTTCTGACGGTTTTAGAATCACGCTGTTACCAGCTGCTAAAGCAGGACCAAGCTTCCAGCACGCAAGCCAAAGGGGAAAGTTCCACGGTACAACCGCAGCAACCACAC
>NZ_JAWPOT010000536.1:0-562 GCF_033344415.1 Vibrio sp. 1727 | reverse complement strand
ACCAACTTGATATTGCTCTGTTACATCTTCACTTGTTGCATTCGTATAACCGTTGTAAGACTGCTTTCCGTTGCCTTTGTTGCGAATATAATTCCCATTGAACTCAACACGATGTGCATCATTGACTTGGTACTGAAGTTTAACCAGTAAGTTGTTCGCTTCAGTACTTGCATCTGCTAGATCTCCAAAGTTATCCAGTTCATCGCCGTCGCGACGCGTATAGGCAACTAGAGATTCCAAATCGGCAGTTTTGTTCGCTAGTGCAACAGATTCACTGAATGTATTGTCTTCTGAAGAGTAGTTGAACTTCGCATGGCCCCCAAAGTTACGACCCTTAAGGAAATCAGCCGGATCTTTGGTTTCAAATGCAACAATGCCACCAATTGCGTCAGAACCATGCAGAGACGATGCTGCACCTTTTACAATTTCAACCGCTTTTATTAGGTCGGTATCCACGTTAACGCGAGCAGAGGAGATGCTCCGCCAATATCCTCAGCATTCCACACTGCCGTTAACGTTGGCGAATCTCTTAACTTTGAATCCTCACATCTACTCAAATGAG
>NZ_JAWPOT010000535.1:0-562 GCF_033344415.1 Vibrio sp. 1727 | reverse complement strand
GTA
The DNA here is from genome assembly GCF_033344415.1 of Vibrio sp. 1727. NCBI lineage: Bacteria > Pseudomonadati > Pseudomonadota > Gammaproteobacteria > Vibrionales > Vibrionaceae > Vibrio > Vibrio sp. 1727. The sequence goes on along the minus strand of NZ_JAWPOT010000535.1, from coordinate 559 downwards.
TGGTGTTTGACGCCCCAGTCAATGGCGACAAGATTGAGGTTTTCGAGTTCAAAAATGGAAACTTAGGTCGGAAGTTGGCTAACACGACGTCTGATGCCTTCGGAAACTATCTGCTAGAGTTTGAATCGTCGTCAATGCCTCTTTTTGTTGTTGCAAAAGAGTGGAGTTATACCGATCCGTTTACAAATGAAACGGTATATGTGAGCAATGCGAAGACACTTAAATTTGAAGGTGTTGTGAACTTTAAAGAGGGGAGTGAGCAAAAGTTAATGCTTACTCCGCTGTCGAACTTGGCAGCAGGCTTGGCAAAGTACAAAATTTCCCAGGGGGCCACAGATGAGAGTGCCTTTTCAACTGCTTTGGATAGTATCAATAGCATGTATGGTTTTGACGTAAACGAGACCAAACCTATTGATATTACCAAAGGTGGGCAAAGCAGTTTTGCTAGTACTGGGCATCAATACGGCGCTTTATTAACAGCATACTCGTCTTACTCTTACGATCTTATAAAAAAATACGGCAACAGCGATAACGTCTACACTTCGATGCACTTCGCTGA
>NZ_JAWPOT010000534.1:0-562 GCF_033344415.1 Vibrio sp. 1727 | reverse complement strand
GTGGTTCCATTTCTTAAAACGGCTCCAGTTATTGTTGTTTTGTAGCTGCGCACTTCTGAGTGCCGTTTCCGCCTCATCAATAATTTGGCTGTGTCGCTCTCCCTCTTTGTACATAGTGATACCAATATGGCACCAGTTGTCGGGGTCGAGCGGATCTGGCGGCGTAAGTTTCTCTAGTTGACGAATACATTGTGAGGCCAAGTTGGCAACATCTTTGGCGCTTTGATGAGGTAAGAACAGTGCAAAATCGGCATCGTAATAACGAGAGAACACCACGTCTGGGTAACGCTGCACTAAATTGGATAACAAGCTGCCGACTTCAACAATAAACTCGTCGGTGATTTGCTTATCTTGCTCTTCTTCCACGAGCTTCCAATCTTGAATACGAATCAGCAAGACCGCGCCACGTGCGCCACTCTCTAAAAGAGCCGATTCCAGCTTGCTATCAAAGAGCACTCGATTGGCTGTTCCAGTGAGCTTATCGAGAAAAGTTTGAGTACGGATAAAGGTATCAAAGCGGCTGCGCTCCTGGCGTGCATCCTGTAATTCTTCAATCAACACA
>NZ_JAWPOT010000533.1:0-562 GCF_033344415.1 Vibrio sp. 1727 | reverse complement strand
GTACTGTGGCCATTCAGCCACACCGATGATCACCACCAGCATCACGACCGCGTATTGGCTGTAAAAATCGCTGCCAAAGCTGGCTTTGAAAATGGCCGAGACGATGATCGCTACCATCATGGTTGAAAACGACAACTGCACATCTGCAAAACGCATCAAGAAGCTATCGATACGACCGCCGAAGTAGCCTGCCGACAAACCAATGATGATGCCCAGTACAAGCTGTAGACCGACCGCGAGGAAACCGATCGTCAGCGACAAACGAGAGCCGTAAAGAATGGTCGATAAAATATCACGGCCTTGCTCATCCGTACCGAGCACAAAGCGTTCTTCACCGCCGTCCATCCAAGATGGTGGTAATTCTGAATCCATGATATCGATAGATGTCAGATCGTACGGGTCAGTTGGTGCCAGAATTGGCGCCGCCAGTGCCAGCACCAAGAACATCAGAAACACCGTAAAACTCGCCATCGCCACTTTGTCGCGCTTGAAGTAGTACAAGAAATCCGAGTTTTTAAAGCGCTCCCACGCAGATGGAACGGCTGAAGGAGCAGCAGGAGTA
>NZ_JAWPOT010000532.1:0-562 GCF_033344415.1 Vibrio sp. 1727 | reverse complement strand
AGATATCCTTTTTTGACTATTTGCTACCTCGCCCTAACGGCGATTATCTCGTGGCTGAAATTGGCAATTATATTTATCACCATGGAACTCAAGTCATTGGGCCTCATGGTGAAAGCATCGATTCCGATCTCAACTTACGCACTTACAATCCAAACTTGTATTGTGCTGATGTCGCCATCTGGTATGGCAGCCATGTCATTGCTGGTCAAGGAGACTATCAGGTCGACATCATCTCCGATCCTAACCCCTACGATCCGACTTACCTAATAGACTGCTACGAATACATTAGTAACCCCACGACCAGACAACAATCGTTAGCATTTGATCTGAGCTACTCGCCTTACGACGAACTACTTGATGGCGAGGTGTACAGCTACATTTTGCGTCCAAAGCCTGAACTGGCTGATCGCGTTGAAGAATTTAAAATCAATATGATTTATCACAGCCCAAAGCCGTTACGCTCAAGCAACAAAAAATAACCACTTAAAATACATAATGTTATTTTGACTATTAAATCACTAAAAACAAAAAGTGGAACCGTGATCAAAGTCTCATTTCCTTC
>NZ_JAWPOT010000531.1:0-563 GCF_033344415.1 Vibrio sp. 1727 | reverse complement strand
TTTCTTAGTAACGGATGAAAACCCAGTTTCGGCAGAAGATTACGTTTGGCTAACTGGCGTTATCGATTTAGAAAGACAATCTATTGAGTACTACTGGCGTCAAATCAACGAAGCAGTAACCAAGTACGAATGTCGTCTGCCTCCTCCTTTCTTCAAGCAATTAACGCACTATGTTGAGATGGGTAACTCAGCGTTTGACTGTCCGGGACACCAAGGTGGTCAGTTCTTCAAAAAACACCCAGCTGGTAAACAATTCTACGATTTCTTCGGCGAAAACCTGTTCCGTAGTGACTTGTGTAACGCGGACGTAGATTTAGGTGACTTGCTGATCCACGAAGGTTCTGCACATCAAGCGCAGGCGCACGCTGCAAAAGTATTTAACGCGGACAAAACTTACTTCGTACTTAACGGCACTTCTGCTTCAAACAAAGTAGTCTGTAACGCGCTGGTAACTGAAGGTGATTTGGTACTGTTCGACCGTAACAACCATAAATCGAACCACCACGGTGCGTTAATCCAAGCGGGTGGTATGCCAGTTTACTTAGAATCGGCGCGTAACCCTT
>NZ_JAWPOT010000530.1:0-563 GCF_033344415.1 Vibrio sp. 1727 | reverse complement strand
TTATCTGGGCCAGTTATCGCAATGATCTTGTTCATTATGCCGATGTTGGCGGTACATAAGATTGAGTCGATGAAGCAGTATCGTGGAAAGCTCTCTACCTATTTTGTTCTGATCACAGGTATTGTTGCGGTAAGTGCTTTGGTTTTTAGCTTACTCAGCTAAGAAGGGGTTACTTTGAGTGATTTTCAGGGGAATACCGTTTACAACTGAAGGTAATTCCCTGAATTTTGCTTTTGTTTTCTAAAACGTAATCTAGCTTACGTCACTCCACTAAATAAGAGCGAAAACACCCGCCAACATTACTACTGAGGCGATACAAGTGCGAGCAATGATGCCGAAGTGCGACGGTTGAATCATTTCGTTATGCATAAATAATCTCCTGTTTGTTATGAACAGCCAATTTACTTTGGCTTAATAACACTATGTCTAATATCCAGTTTTTTAACAACCCATACAAACATTAAATATTTATGACACCAAAATCATCTTTTGGAGATTGGAATTACTTTTGGGAGCAGTATCACACATAATACGTATGGAAATATCTTCATCGATTATCGCTA
>NZ_JAWPOT010000529.1:0-564 GCF_033344415.1 Vibrio sp. 1727 | reverse complement strand
ATCCCCAATCCATGTGAAACTATCTATTAAATCACATTTAGTTAATGAGTAGTCACAGAAAGATTGTGGTTTCTTTCTCTTTATCACACGGCCTATACTTACCAACTTAAGCTTGCTAGGCTTAGGGCTTACTTTGCTTGGAAGATTTAGATGCACTCCATTACTAACGGCAACACTATTAACTGAGTGGTTATCCAAGTAGTTTGAAACAGATTGTGAACAGCCTACAACTAAATCCAACTTTCTGATAAAGATGAGATGAAAGTATGCTAGCAAACTACCTGACACCTCGCCGTATTCCTGAGAATAATCTTTAAAAGGGTAATTATGAACAGTTGTGATAAATTTAGCAGGGAAAAGAAAAAGCTTGGAAACGCAAGAATAGAAATCAGGGTAAAATCCATGAGAGTGCACGACTTTAATATTAAATTTTTTAAGTAACTTATTTATTTTAAGAAGATTTCTGAAAGGTTTAAACTTATTAAAAGAATAAATGACACAATTTTTACCTGATATGGTAACTTCCCTTACACCCTCCTCTGACTCAAAAGAGAAAATGTAAAT
>NZ_JAWPOT010000052.1:0-3306 GCF_033344415.1 Vibrio sp. 1727 | reverse complement strand
TCGCGAAATTTCGCAGTCGCGACGCCAGAGACCGAGGGTTAGATCATGCCTAGCATTCACCTTCCGGCCGCCCGCTAAATATCTCCTTTTGGGTTGTTAATAAAACATCCAATAAGTTGACTGTGCGTGAAAAAGAAAGTTTTGTGTGATGGCGTTGAAGATCGCACCGTTAAGCTCTTATGTGGGATGGTGCAGAGCTCGACGACTACCGATAAAACGCAACCGCCGCAAACAGACAAGAAAAAGCCCCAACTGATAACAGTTGGGGCTTCAGTATTGTGATTGGTGGAGCAATAGCACCCTGAACCCAAAACCTTCTCGCTCAACCGGTAGTGGCTGATAACAACTCGTGAGGGCTATTGCGGGTTAAGCATTTAGCGATGTCTAGGGCCAGACTGGACGTCTGAACGCAAGCCGCTGATACTGTACATAACCACAGTATCAGCGGAGGATACCCATGTCGCTGGCAAGGAACGCCACGGCGAGTCAATCGCCCACTCAAACAAACGGTTACGAACGCCACCAACCCGACCAGACGCTGCTCTACCAGCTGGTTGAGCAGCACTACCCAGCCTTCAAAGCCTCACTCGAAGCCCAAGGTCAACACCTGCCTCGCTACATCCAACAAGAATTCAACGACCTCCTCCAATGTGGCCGTCTGGAGTATGGTTTCATGCGGGTTCGCTGCGAGGATTGTCATCACGAGCGTCTGGTCGCCTTCAGCTGTAAACGACGCGGCTTTTGCCCTAGCTGCGGTGCCCGCCGGATGGCCGAGAGTGCGGCGCTGCTGATAGACGAAGTCTTCCCCAAGGAGCCCATTCGCCAGTGGGTGCTCAGCTTTCCTTTCCAGCTACGCTTTTTGCTGGCTCGCCATCCCCAGCTGATGGGCCAGGTCTTGAGTATCGTCTATCGTACACTCTCAACTCATCTGATCAAAAAAGCCGGTTACACCAAAGCCTCTGCACAAACTGGCTCAGTGACTCTTATCCAACGCTTTGGCTCCGCGCTAAATCTCAATGTCCACTACCACATGCTGTTTCTCGATGGTGTCTATGCCGAAGATGACTATGGCAAGCAACGCTTCCATCGTGTCAAGGCACCCACTTACGATGAGCTGAATACGCTCGCTCACACCCTCAGCCATCGCATCGCTCGCTGCATGGAAAAGCGTGGGATTTTGGAGCGTGATGCCGAGAATACGTGGTTGACACTGGAAGAGGGCGAAGACGATACGCTGACTCAATTACATGGTGCTTCGGTTACGTATCGCATTGCCGTCGGCCCCCAGCAAGGGCGCAAAGTCTTCACCCTGCAAACCTTGCCAGGGCGTGAGGATAAAGCCGACTCAAGCAGTCGAGTAGCCAACCATGCTGGTTTCTCGCTACACGCCGGTGTGATGGCCGAAGCGCATCAGCGGGATAAGCTTGAGCGCTTGTGTCGCTACATTAGTCGGCCAGCGGTTTCAGAAAAACGTCTGGCATTAACCGCCAATGGGCAGGTGCGTTACGAGCTCAAAACTCCGTACCGCAATGGCACCACCCATGTGATCTTCGAGCCGCTGGACTTCATCGCCAAACTCGCTGCGTTGGTACCTAAGCCGCGAGTCAACCTCACACGCTTCCACGGCGTCTTTGCACCGAACAGCAAACACCGAGTTCAAGTAACACCCGCCAAGCGGGGCAAGAAGCCCGACAAATCGGAAGGTCTCGATACTAACTGGCGTGACAAGAGTCCTGCAGAGCGCCACCGCGCCATGACCTGGATGCAACGCCTCAAGCGAGTCTTCAATATTGATATTGAAGTCTGCGAACACTGCGGCGGTCACGTCAAAGTGATTGCCAGCATCGAAGATCCGAAGGTCATTGAGCAGATTCTCAAGCATCTGAAACAGAAAACAGCCAAGGCGAATGCCGCCAAGCAGCGTGAGCTGCCACCAGAACGAGCGCCGCCACTGACTCCCAGCCTGTTCGATCCATCACAGAGTCGTCTCTTTGACTGACGACCCCAAATCCAACACTGCTCAACACTGCCAACTTTTAAACGGGGCGGTGGGGCAGTTTGTATCTCTCGAGCTATCAGGCTAGAGATTTTACCGCCAAATCGAACCTTATTAGAGCGGTTTAGGCTGGACCGGCAGTTAAAATTGGGGCTTGAGCGGTAAACGAGTGAGGGAATTTCAGGTAAGATACTTCGGATGAGGAGCAAAAAGGTGGTTTATACTTCCTATACCCGCAAAGGTTGTTGGGAAGGCGCGAACCAACCCCATGTTTGCCTGCCTAGGCAAAGCTCGCCGAAAGAGTTAGCACCCTCCCTGATTAAAGGAAGCCGTATGGATATTATTGATAAAGTTTTTCAGCAAGAGGATTTCTCACGCCAGGATTTGAGTGACAGCCGTTTTCGCCGCTGCCGCTTTTATCAGTGTGACTTCAGCCACTGTCAGCTGCAGGATGCCAGTTTCGAGGATTGCAGTTTCATTGAAAGCGGCGCCGTTGAAGGGTGTCACTTCAGCTATGCCGATCTGCGCGATGCCAGTTTCAAGGCCTGCCGTCTGTCTTTGGCCAACTTCAGCGGTGCCAACTGCTTTGGCATAGAGTTCAGGGAGTGCGATCTCAAGGGCGCCAACTTTTCCCGGGCCCGCTTCTACAATCAAGTCAGCCATAAGATGTACTTCTGCTCGGCTTATATCTCAGGTTGCAACCTGGCCTATACCAACTTGAGTGGCCAATGCCTGGAAAAATGCGAGCTGTTTGAAAACAACTGGAGCAATGCCAATCTCAGCGGCGCTTCCTTGATGGGCTCAGATCTCAGCCGCGGCACCTTCTCCCGCGACTGTTGGCAACAGGTCAATCTGCGGGGCTGTGACCTAACCTTTGCCGATCTGGATGGGCTCGACCCCAGACGGGTCAACCTCGAAGGAGTCAAGATCTGTGCCTGGCAACAGGAGCAACTGCTGGAACCCTTGGGAGTAATAGTGCTGCCGGATTAGCTCGAATGCAAACACAAGAGGCAAATATCACTTGAGTTCCGCGCTGCAACAAGGCAGATTCTGCTATAGCAGAGTATTACCGCCGGAATGCCGTTTCTCTGCTGCCGCAGCCGACGTTATACCTTCCCTTCAAAGGAGGCATTATGAAGACTCAACTGCACGCCGAGCTGGCTCAGGTCAAGCGCTCTTTGGCAATCACCCAACTACTGGGAGCACCAGGCATCTTACTCATAGGCTTGGCACTATGGCATCGCATTTTATTTTCTTTCTCTGGTTCTGAAATCCATCCCTGTCGGTGTTGCTTATGCAGTCTGGTCGGG
>NZ_JAWPOT010000528.1:0-564 GCF_033344415.1 Vibrio sp. 1727 | reverse complement strand
GTCAACGCCGCTGTCGCCCTGATTGATGATGGTAACACGGTCCCATTTATTGCACGTTACCGTAAAGAGGTGACAGGTGGCCTTGATGATACCCAACTGCGTACTCTGGACAGCCGTCTGTCATACCTTCGCGAGCTCGACGATCGCCGTCAAACCATTCTGAAGTCGATCCAAGAACAAGGCAAACTGACGCCAGAACTAGAACGAGAGATCACGCAAGCCGACAGCAAGACTCGCCTGGAAGACCTTTACCTGCCATACAAACCAAAGCGCCGCACCAAAGGCCAAATCGCGATTGAAGCTGGCTTAGAACCTCTCGCTGATACACTTTGGAACCAGCCACAAACAGAACCAGAAATCGAAGCGACGAAATATCTTGATGCGGACAAAGGCATCGCGGATACCAAAGCGGCACTGGATGGCGCTCGCGCAATCATCATGGAGCGCATTGCTGAGGATGCGAACCTGCTTGAAAAAATTCGTGCTCATCTAAACCGCAACGCGGAACTGGTTTCTCGTGTCGTTGAAGGTAAAGAGCAAGAAGGCGAGAAGTTTAAAGATTAC
>NZ_JAWPOT010000527.1:0-565 GCF_033344415.1 Vibrio sp. 1727 | reverse complement strand
ACCTTGGTGGTTTGGCACCAAACATCAGCAACAAAGCGATTCCGTGTGGCACACAAGTGGTGGCGACTCAGCCTTTGAGTGATGAGCAGCTAAAACAAGTGCTGACCAGTGACTACTGCGTTGAAGACTGTAACTACTTGCTTGACTACTTCCGCTTAACCGCCGACAAGCGTTTGTTGTTCGGAGGTGGCGTGGTTTACGGTGCACGTGACCCAGAAAACATCGAATCACTGATCCGTCCGAAGATGGAAAAAGTTTTCCCACAATTGAAAGGCATCAAGATTGATTACACCTGGACGGGTAACTTCTTGCTGACTTACTCACGCATGCCGCAATTTGGCTCGTTTGCAGACAACATTTACTACCTACAAGGCTACAGCGGTCACGGTGTAACGTGTACTCATCTCGCAGGCAAGTTGCTGGCAGAAGCTCTGACCGGACACGCAGAACGCTTTGACGCGTTTGCGGCTTTGAAACATTACTCCTTCCCGGGAGGCCGCCATTTCCAAATTCCGTTTACGGCAATGGGCGCGGCTTACTACAACCTACGTGACAAACTGGCGAT
>NZ_JAWPOT010000526.1:0-565 GCF_033344415.1 Vibrio sp. 1727 | reverse complement strand
GAGAAAAGTTATAGTTAAGTATTAGCACAGGGCAGGGATATTGCGAAAATTCTTTACTTTTTAATTGATTAAGCGCGGTATGAATTTGAAAAGATGAAGACCAAATCGCACTTTGATAAGTGCGATGGTTCATATGGTTTTGCGGGTTTTCTTCTTGTTACTCAAAGCCTTGAGCCTTGCGCAGGTTGAGCGCTTCAAACGAACGTTCAGCCAGTAAAGGCAATGCGGCACACAGCTCCAATGCTTGTTGGGTTTTACCTTCGACACAATGTTTCTCGATGCTTCTGGCTTGACGAGATAATGGGCGATTGCCTAATGCCAGTGCAGAACTGCCAAGTGTATGGACTTCAAACTCGAGTTTTTCTAGGTCATGCTCACCCAACGCCCGCTCAATTTTTTGCATCCGTTCACGAGACTCTTCGATATAGTGTTCAATTAACGTGGGAATGATCTCCGCGCAGGTGTCTTTAATCATTTGCTGGAGAATGAGCTCATCAACCAACTCTTGTTCAATGTGTTGTGTAGTATTGGAATTCATAATAAGCGCTCCCTATAACATAAACAG
>NZ_JAWPOT010000525.1:0-565 GCF_033344415.1 Vibrio sp. 1727 | reverse complement strand
CATAAAGTCAGTAACTTTGTGACTAAAGAGCTTAGCAATTATTTTGACTTTGTTTCTGTATGCCCAGAGGTGGGGGTAGGCATGCCGGTGCCACGCCCGACGATTCGTTTAATCAGTAATGAAGAACGCATCGCGTTGGTTGAAACGAAAAAACCCGACAATGATCACACATATAACATGCTGACTTACTCCGCAAATAAAGTGGACGAGCTTCAAAATGAGCAATTGTGTGGTTACATCGTTTGTGCCAAATCGCCAACATGCGGTATGGAACGCGTAAAAGTGTACAGCAAAAACAACGCTGCAAAAGAAGGGGTTGGTCTGTACACGAAAACGTTGATGGAAAAAATGCCGTGGTTACCTGTCGAAGAAGATGGACGCCTAAATGATCCCGTTCTTAAAGAGAACTTCATTACTCGCATTTACTGTCTCAACGATTTTTATGAATCGATGGCAGGTGAGCCGACACGCGGTAAGATCATCGATTTCCATTCTCGTTACAAGCTAACGCTTATGGCGCACCATCCAGAGTCGTATCGATCTTTGGGGCGCTTAGTCGCAGATG
>NZ_JAWPOT010000524.1:0-565 GCF_033344415.1 Vibrio sp. 1727 | reverse complement strand
TGGCAACATGTTCTATTTCCGAAATCAGGTCGAGCATGAAGCAAAAGTATCGCTCGCTAAGTCGTTTGGCGCTGGTATTGCTCATGAAATGCGTAATCCACTCAGTGGCTTATGTACGTCGATAGATGTTATTCAGTCTGTCTTGCCTAACAAAAAGGCGATGGGCGAAAAAGATCAGTATGTCATGAGTGGTGAAGACGTAACCTTGCTCCGTGAAGTGAGCGAAGATGCGATGAACATTATTCATTCAGGCAACGAGACAATCGATTTATTGCTCACATCGATTGATGAAAACCGCGTATCTCGCTCTTCCTTCAAAAGATATTCTGCTCAATCGGTGGTTGAAAAAGCCATTGAGAGTTTCAGTTATAAACGTTCGACAGACAGGTTCGCGATCTCATTCGATGCAAGAAGTGAGTTTGATTTTTTGGGTAGCGATACATTGTTAAAGTACGTCATGTATAACTTGTTTAAGAACGCATTTCATCATCGCAGTTCAGACGAGTTTCATATTCATGTGAGTATGCAAAGTAATGACACGGTCAACCAAATTGTAGTGACGGAC
>NZ_JAWPOT010000523.1:0-565 GCF_033344415.1 Vibrio sp. 1727 | reverse complement strand
AGAATACCAGTCAGCAAAAAGCCTACGTGCACAGGCTCACCGCTGGTAACCAGCTTCATACCCAAGTAGCTACCAGCTAATGTGATGATAGGAATCGACATCAAAAATGAAAAACGCGCTGCCGCTTCACGAGTGAAGCCCAAATATAGAGCGGCAGTGATCGTTGCGCCAGAACGTGAAGTCCCAGGGATCATCGCAAGTGCTTGAGCAATACCAATAAACACCGCTTTCTTCCAGCCAGTTTGGTACTCATCGGCAACAAGCTTGGCATTCTTATCCACCCACCAAAGCAACAAACCGAATACGATGGTGGTTGTCGCAATCACATAGGCACTGCGCAGGTAGACTTCGATAACGTCTTTCATCAGCAAACCGAACACACACGCCGGAATCGTCGCGATCACGATCATCCATGCCAGTTTTGCTTCTTTACTGCGGTCACCTTTGAAGATCGAAGCAAACAATGCTTGGCATAAAGTGATCACTTCGTGGCGGAAATAAATTACAACCGCCATCAATGTGCCGACGTGTACTGCCACATCAAACGCTAGACCTTGGTCGGCCC
>NZ_JAWPOT010000522.1:0-566 GCF_033344415.1 Vibrio sp. 1727 | reverse complement strand
AGGATACGCCCCGGAGTACCAACAAGGATATGTGCACCATGCTCTAACGAACCAATTTGCGGTCCCATCGGCATACCGCCGCACAACGTAAGTACTTTAATGTTATGGATACCACGCCCTAGCGTTCGAATTTCTTTAGCAACTTGATCCGCCAGTTCGCGAGTCGGACACAGCACCAAAGCCTGCACGCGAAATCGTTTTACGTTTAGATTTGATAGTACGCCAAGACCAAACGCAGCTGTTTTACCCGAGCCCGTTTTACCCTGACCAATTACGTCACGCTGATTCAAAATCGCCGGTAAGCTTAACGCTTGAATTGGCGTCATATGGGTGTAGTTCAATGAATCCAGCGTTTCTAGTAGCGCTGGGTTCAGGCCTACTTGGTCAAAAGTTTGTTTGCTCACAGGGAAATATCCTCAGGTGGGATGAAAAAGAGGGCACATTATCGCCAGATTTTCTGGGAAGACCAGTGAAAATTAACCATTGTTAATGAGTATTGAAACAAAAGCGAGAACATTCAGGCACTCTACTATCATTATGGACGACGGACATGACCACTTGGATCA
>NZ_JAWPOT010000521.1:0-567 GCF_033344415.1 Vibrio sp. 1727 | reverse complement strand
CAGAGTCGTTAGTGCGCGATTTGTCGAGTCGCGGTGCGTGCCATCACGTGATGGTTGAAGACGGCTCGGTAGTTGGCTACTTTTATGCACAAAATATTGTGGGTGAAGTGACGTTACTCAATATTGCGGTTGCCCCTGCTCTACAAGGAAAAGGCTACGGTCAAAAGTTATTGGATGCCTTTCTGAATCACTGTGAGCAAGCCAAAGCAGACAGCGCGTGGCTAGAAGTAAGAGAAAGTAACCATCCTGCGATTCATATTTATGAGCAAGCTGGTTTTAACGAAGTGGATCGTCGTTATGATTATTATCCAGCCAAAACAGGCAATGGAAAAGAAGACGCGATCATCATGAGTTATCTCTTCTTTAACTAGACGTACTACTCGGGAAGTTGCCCCTAAAGCAATAATAGGCGAGAATACCGCGCAAAATTGAATCTACAAAAAGCGTGTTTGCTTTTCAGCAGGCATTCAGACATCAAAGAAGACCAGTTTCATGTCAAATACGCCTTTTCTAAGCGAAGTTTCTAAACGTAGAACGTTCGCTATTATTTCTCACCCGGATGCGGGT
>NZ_JAWPOT010000520.1:0-568 GCF_033344415.1 Vibrio sp. 1727 | reverse complement strand
ACCGACTTTTTGCAAACCATTAATGTGGAGCAAGGGAAAACCTATGCGTTCTCAGTCTCGGTGTATCACACTGAAGGGCATGTAAAAGCTCGATTGGTGGCAGACGGTTATCACGGCTACTCCAATCCGCAGCAAACGAATCAGTGGCAAGAACTCACACTCAATTACACCGCGACGACCACGAAAACCATCGATGTGGGATTGCGTTTTTATGATGAAGCGGGCTTTGACGGCTCAGAAGTGGTTTATGTCGATAACTTCCAACCGACCGAGACAAGCACGCAGCCTCCCGTAGAGAGCTGTAGTGATCACCAAGTGGTCTTGACTCTCACGACCGACAACTACGGCTCTGAAACGAGTTGGACGCTGAAAAACAGCTAATCCGCAGTGCTGTTCTCTGGTCAGGATTATGAGTCGGCAACCACCGTTGAAAAAAGCATGTGTTTAGCCGACGGTGATTACCAGTTCACCATTCAAGATGAGTATGGTGACGGCATTTGTTGTGGAAGTGGCGCGGGTTCGTACACGTTGATGGAAGGAGCCAAGACTCTTGCTTCTGGCGCTGAGT
>NZ_JAWPOT010000519.1:0-568 GCF_033344415.1 Vibrio sp. 1727 | reverse complement strand
GTCGACCCATTACTTAGAGCGCAAAGATCCAGAAGTTCGCGATATCATTCTGTAATTTTTAGGTTCAGCATCGCAGAGGGTTGGCAAAGTGCCGACCCTTTTTGTTTTTGGCTCACCAAATCCCCACTCAAGTTAAGTCAACACTTTTCTTTACTAAGCCTATCGCGCATAATGTGTACGGAAATACAAATGGTGGGAATATGAAGACCGTAGATAGGATATTGCAAATCGTTAAGCGTGACGGGTCTGTCACTGCAAAACAACTCTCTTCTGAGCTTGGGATGACAACCATGGGTGCTCGCCAGCACCTGCAAGGTTTAGAAGATGAAGGCATCCTGTCGATTCACGATGTAAAAGTCAAAGTCGGACGCCCTACTCGCCATTGGTCTTTAACCCAGAAGGGACATGAGCAATTCGCCGATCGTCATGGCGAACTCACCATCCAATTTATCGAAGCCGTGGAACACATCTTCGGTAAAGATGGCCTCGACAAAGTTACCTCCGAGCGCGAAAAACTGACTTTACAAAACTATCGCCAGCACCTCGATCAATGTGAGTCTTTAGAAAG
>NZ_JAWPOT010000051.1:0-3502 GCF_033344415.1 Vibrio sp. 1727 | reverse complement strand
GCATGAATACCCCTTCCGAACAATTGATGAAATTAATGATGAAATTAAGCCAAACAATTTTGGTGCCGCTTATTCCTGTTATGTTCAATGAAACCTAGAGAGAAGCAAAAACACCGATAGAGCGTCCCCTTTCGGCTACGCCGAACCCCTACCTCGTTGCCATCACTTTATGGCTGAAGTATCGGGGTTCATTTCACGCTTAACCTTGGGGTTTTCTCTCCCTTTCGGGCTGCCCTACGCTGTGCCGTCAGTGACTCAAAAACCTTTGCAGTTATTTGAATCATCCACCTCAGTGGCACACACCAGACCGTATTATCATTGAGCCTTACTCGATGCCTAGCAGCTGTAGCACCGTGACCTATTACGTCATTTCGGATCTAGTTCGTTCGCTGGCTACCTCAGGTATCCCTTGATCGGTAGCAGGATGCCATTGCCCACCCAAAACATCTTGATTCCAAATGGGCCTAGGGAATACTTGAAGTGCTTAAATGATATGAGCTATCATAAAAGAGCTTACCGACCGTTCAAAATCGTAAGTATTCCGACCAAAACCGACCCTGCAAGGTCGGTTTTGTCACATCTGGGGAAAGAGATTAATCCCAAAGGTGTGTGATCTCAATGCTCTTCTTGCTACGAATAAGTGTTCTCCACAAAGTGCAGTTATCGTTACAACAAATCCCACTGCTCACTGATTTGATTCATCATTGCTTCATGTAGCACCCCAGCAAAAGGTTCATCACATTTTTCATGAATAAAATCATGCGCGATATCAGAAAAGCAACCAATGCATGGACATGGTGACATCATCTTATGCGTTCGTGCCATATCCAAAAGGTGCACCTCAACCTCTTTTCGCATCTGCACTACTGGGCCAAAGAGAGTTTCTAATTCTAGAATCTCTTTTTTTCGTGATGACTTTTTTCCCATAGCTGAATTCTCGATAAACAATTTGAGGTTAGATCGTACCATAAAGGCCAAAATCGGTGTCATTATTCCTATTATGGTAAATCCTCCCTCTTGTATTACAATGCATACAACGCAATACAAGAGGGAGACCACCATGCCATCTATGTCGGTAAGAATTCCTGACGATATCGAGCAAAAGTTAACGCTGCTTGCTGAATCAACAGGCAGAACAAAGTCTTGGATAACAAACCAAGCTATCCAAGATTACTTAGAGCGTGAGCTTTGGCAGATAAATGAAATTAAAGAAGCTCTTAGCGAAGCTGATGCAGGTCATTTTGCTAGTGCAGATGATGTGAAAAGTGCTTTCTCTAAGTGGGGTGTGAATGCAGATTAAATGGCTAAAAAAAGCGTTAATCAATTTAGAGCATTCAGCTGAATACTTACAGGAACAAAACCCTCAGTCAGCAAGGGACTTTGTTAAAGAAGTTCACGAACTAACAGAACTCCTGAAAGCAAACCCAGCAATGGGACGACCAGGGAGAGTGTTCGGAACAAGAGAACTAATCTTGCAAAAGTTTCCTTACTTAATACCTTATCGAGTCAAAGATAATCGCATTGAGATACTAAGGGTATTCCCTACACGCATGAATCAACCAGATTTTTGGTAACTCAATAACTAAGAAAGGCTCCCCATCAGGAGCCTTTCTTGTAAGTGGTCTTCGGTTCGCACAACGAGTGTTACGTTAAATTACTCATTACTTTCTTTTAAACCAAAGCAGTCCCACTCTATCAGCAATCGACTAAAATTATTTTTTGAAAGATATTTGGCATCTACACACTTACCATCATCATCGTACAGCACAAGGAAAAAAGAACTCGATTCTAGTGTACGACCTAACGAAAGCCATTGAGCAACAATTGTCTCGTAATGTTCTTGATATGATGCGATTTCAAAGCCTTTGTTATTCGATGTTTTAAAATAAATTTTTAGTTTCACGCTTTATCCCATTTATCTCATACACATCATATTTAAGACTAGGTTTGTGTGAGCAATTGAACGTTCTTAATAGACTTAGGCCAAAAAAAACCACTATATACGCAATTGAGTACTATTATAAAGTTACATGCATATCACCACTTTGTGAGTATTGTTTTATGGCTCTGTGTGAAATAAAAAAATACGACACTTTAGTAGATGCTCATACGATTAAACTTCTCGAAAATTTAACAATGGAAATTGGAAATGAAGAAGTTGCTCTACAAGTCACTATTTTGTCATTTGAAAAACTTTGGCATCAAATGGAAATGCATGGAGAGCCCAAAAACACATTTGAATGGCTTCAAATCGAAGCAAAGAAGCTCATAACTTAAAGCAACATAACGTTGTTTTGGTGCTTATTATTCCTATTACGTTAAATAGCCGACTTAGCATCTCAAAACGCCAACCTGACGCTCTCAAAACGCTCCAGGAGCGTTTTTAAGCACTTATCCTTACCTACTTAGCCAGAAATCGGGCTGTAAGTTTGTGACGCTTTCAGAGCGATTTACAGGGCAAAAAGTTCGCTGTTCGATTGAAACAAAAAACGCCCTCTAAGAGCGTTTTTTCTATGTTTTCATCTTATCGATGGCATCTTTGGTGATCAGCTCGTTAGCTATCTCCAAGTTCTCTTTGTACTTCTTCTCTTTGTACTTCTCATATTCAAAGCGAGATAACGAACTTCTCGGATCGTACTCGTAATGCTGACAGAATTGCTCAAAAGTAACAGCTGCACTCATAGACACCTATTAATCTTTAAACTGAAAACTTCGCATAAAGCTCTGGCTCTTTAGAGAGTAGAGTCAGGACTTTGCTTGCTAAGCCTGTCGGATTTCTCCGTCCTTGCTCCCAACTTTTCACGGTATCAATACTCACATCCATCGCTTGTGCCAACTCTTTTTGGCTGACATCCAGTTGTGCTCGGATCGCTTTAACATCGGCAATCTCATAACGAGTGACATTCGCAGGAGTCTGCTCTCCTTTTGCAATCGCTTCGGCTTGCTTCATCGATGTATAAAGTTCATCAAAAATACTATTGCTCATTGTCATACTCTCTCTTAATCGACCTCGACACTTCTTTAAGGAGATTCTTCTCTTTCTGAGTTAAAGAGTCCTTTCTCCCTTTCTTGTACAGCAACACCAAATAGACAACATCAGGTTGGATCAGTAAGTAAATCGTTCGATAACCACCACTCTTACCTGTCGATTCTCCAGCAAGGCGAACTTTTCTTAGCCCTCCCGTTCCGACAATCAACGATCCCATTTCTGGGTTTTTGATGATGTCTGACTGCAACGCTCGAAACTCTTCATCCGTGAGCATCTCTTTTCGCTGAGATTCAAACAATGGCGTTTCAATAAACTCTAATGCGTAGCTAATAACCCGATCCTCTCCCAAAAGAATAGGAGTACATTGTACTCCTGGCAAGCGTATTTTCAAATGTATTAACGATTAAATCCGAAACCTCGACCTCTGCGATTTTGTCGTGCTAACGACTGCTCTTGCTGTATTGCTTTTCCAACGACTGGAGCTGCTGCGTCAAGTTGTTTACTTGCATGGTC
>NZ_JAWPOT010000518.1:0-569 GCF_033344415.1 Vibrio sp. 1727 | reverse complement strand
AAGCTTCTTAAGTAAGCTCTTCATGTGTACTTTTACCGTCGATTCAGAAATAAACAAACGATCGGCAATCTGCTTATTACGGAAGCCTCTTGCCACCTCTCGCAGGATTTGCGTTTCGCGATCCGTTAGCGAATCAAAAACATCTTCATGATCAGAGCGTTCACTCAAATACTTGGCAACCTCTTGACTGTATGCCTTGTCACCCTGATGGGCCTGTTTGAGTAGCTCAACAAGCTCATCCGGCTCTGTATCTTTTAACAAATAGCCATCCGCGCCACTGCGTACAATCGCTTCAATATCCGCAGGGCTGTCTGAAACGGTCAGAATAACAATCCTCGCCTCACAGCCATCTGCTCGCAGCGCTTTTAACGTATCCAGCCCAGACATGCCTTTCATGTTGAGGTCTAGCAGTACCAAATCGAGCTCAAGCTCATGCGCTTTTGCGACTGCATCTGCGCCATTGCTTGCTTCTGCAACGACTTCAAACTCTGGCTCAAAGCTCAGGAGTTGATGGATACCACGTCGCATCAGTGGATGATCATCCACCAGCATTACTTTACACACTGTCA
>NZ_JAWPOT010000517.1:0-571 GCF_033344415.1 Vibrio sp. 1727 | reverse complement strand
ATCCGATGCGGTCAAAACCGCCCGTGATTTTGATGCCCGCCCATACGCCCACCGCACCTGCAATTAGGTATGGAATAAACGGCATTACTTCTTCCCCTTAGCGACGTAGAACATCGCCAATAACAACAGTACGAACAGCATCCCCATCATGAGGTGCGTGGTGGTCACCCCCGCAAAGGCGGAGGTGTACACAGGCTCACCCGTGGGTTGTTGGTAGTCGTTATTGTGCTTGCGCTGTTCATCTGGATTACTGGATTCGACGCGTTGAGCTTCGTTCTCAATCTTTACGCCGAGCCAGTCTTTACCCAAGTCGGTGACGTCAGTCAGCAGTTCGCCGCCCGTTTCTAGGACGCCGTCCCAAATGGAACCCCACATGCTTTGCTCTTGCGCCATAACGCCCCCTTACTGCGCGGTAGGCACCGCCACTTGTTCGATGGCTTCAATCAGTACCGGAATACTGCCCGCTGCCGTTTTTTCCACTTCAAACGCCAGTTGTTTCATGGCCGCGGTTGGCAGACGCGCTTCGCTACCAAAGCCGCAGCGCGTGAAGTCCAGCGAGAAAAAGCCCGCG
>NZ_JAWPOT010000516.1:0-571 GCF_033344415.1 Vibrio sp. 1727 | reverse complement strand
TTACTGCAAGGAAGTTATCGGTCATGTAGCCACCAAAGTAAACCGGGTCATCAGAGTTAATGGTTACCGCCACGCCTTTACGCAGAAGTTCTACGATGTTGTGTTGTCCCATTTCATCAAACACGCAAAGTTTGATGTTAGACAGTGGGCAAACAGTCAGTGGCATTTTGGTTTCAATCAGAGACTCCACTAGAGCTTCATCTTCTACGCAGCGAACGCCGTGATCAACGCGGCTCACTTCCAACATTTCAATCGCGTCGGTAATATTTTGCGCAGGTCCTTCTTCTCCGGCATGTGCCACGGTAAGCAAGCCTGCCTCTTTCGCTTTCTGGAAGACACGTAAAAACTTAGCTGGTGGATGGCCTTTTTCTGATGAATCTAGCCCCACTCCAATGATTTTATCGCGATGCTTTAAAATAGATTGCAGTGTATCCATCGCGCTTTCTTCTGACAAATGACGAAGGAAACAAGCGATGATCTGCGATGTGATGCCTAATTTTTCGCGGCCATCTGTCAGCGCTCTAGAAATGCCGTTGAGTACGGTGTCGAAGTTAATGCCACGTTCAGTGTG
>NZ_JAWPOT010000515.1:0-571 GCF_033344415.1 Vibrio sp. 1727 | reverse complement strand
ACTGTGAGGAATAACGACGACAGTTTTTCCGCTCCAGAATAGACTGATGAAAAAGTAAATTAGTTGAAATATGCAAAACAACGACCCTTTAAAACCCGGCTACAACTTTGACGCACACCTTGTGGCTGGGCTTACCCCCATTATCGAAGGCGACGAGCTCGATTTTGTGATTGATCGTCCGAACGGGATGAAAGGGTTCATCATCAACATCACGAGCCAAGGTGAAGGAACGATATTTCATGGTGATGATGCTTTTGATGTCAAAACCGGGGATTTATTACTGTTTCCACCAAGCGCAACGCACTTCTACCATCGTAAAAAAGACAACGCATCATGGTTTCACCGCTGGGTCTATTTTCGTCCTCGTGCCTTTTGGAATGACTGGTTGTGTTGGCATGAACAACGAAATGGTGTGTATCTGACTCAAGGATTGGATAACAGCACGATTTCTCAGATTGAACGCCTATTCATCGACATTGAGTACATTTCCAAATCAGACATGCCTTATCGAGCTGATCTCGCGATTAACTTACTGGAACAACTGCTGATTCGTTGTAAAACCATTCAACCT
>NZ_JAWPOT010000514.1:0-571 GCF_033344415.1 Vibrio sp. 1727 | reverse complement strand
ATCGCTTCCATCTCGAACAGCATTAATGCCTTGATCTCTAACTTCAGAAAGCTGCTGTTTGACGTCACTAAGACCAATAACGAGAGCTCAAATCGACTACAAAACATTGTTGAATCTGCGCAGGATCTTGATAGCAGTAGCCGCTCTACCATCGCTAAGTGCGACAACATCGCAACCGCGATGACTGAACTCGCACAATCGAGTGTGGAAATCGCTCAATCCGCAGAGCGCGCAATGGGTGACACCACAACCATGAATAACAAAGTGGTCGACTGCCAGACCCAAAGTGAATTGTCTTACCGCTCCGTGCAAAGCTTGTTGGAGCAAATCAACGCCACTGAACAATGTATGGCAGAATTGGCGAACGACACGCAGAGCATTGGCCAAATAGTCGAGACCATCAACAGCGTTTCTGAACAAACCAACTTATTAGCCCTTAACGCAGCAATTGAAGCCGCTCGTGCGGGCGAGCATGGTCGCGGCTTCGCGGTTGTCTCTTCTGAAGTGCGTGATTTGGCGCAGCGCAGCCAAGAAGCTACCGAGAACATCAGCAAACTGTTGGACCAAATTG
>NZ_JAWPOT010000513.1:0-572 GCF_033344415.1 Vibrio sp. 1727 | reverse complement strand
CATTGATGTTGCCATTTGCCGTTTCAACCTGATCATTTATCACGACAAAAGTAGTGACTTAGGTCAAGACCTGCTTATCACTACAGCAATACATTTAGCGCACTTAGAGAGTGAACAGAAATCAAAACGCATACGTGCCAGATTCACACACAAGCGACTATTAGAAAAAGAGGGCGGTGAGAGACGCACATCAATGAGTCCTAGCTGGATTGAATTAAGCAAAGATAAAACGCACTTTGTGTTGATACCTGAGCGTGCGCGAATTGTGCGCAAGATGGTAGATTTAAAGCTGCAAGGCTGGGGTGCTCATCGCATTACAGTTCATCTTAATGAGCAAGGATATCCTTGCTGGAACCGCAGCAATACTTGGTACACAAAGATTGTTGAGAAGTATCTAAAGATGATACAGCTTGTCGGCGACTTTCAACCAGTCGAGCATGTGCACGGCGAAAAGGGGGTGCGCAAAGAACCTGTTGGAGATGTAATAAAAGGCTATTACCCAGCATTGATTACAGAAGAAGAGTGGATCAGGCTTAAAGCATCTTTTAAGAGATCTGGAGGGCGACAAACGG
>NZ_JAWPOT010000512.1:0-572 GCF_033344415.1 Vibrio sp. 1727 | reverse complement strand
TCTTAAAGGCGTGGTTGAAATAATGGAAGCAAGCACTCACAACGCATACACATCACAATCACTTGATGAACTTCAGCAGCTCCAAATAGGTCAGAGAGCGTGGGTAAGCTTACTCGCCATTAAAGGTGATTACCCAACTCATCAACCGCTTCGCTACCAAATTCAAACTCAAGATGGTCTATTGACTGAGCTGTTGCCACATCTGAACTATGAACAAGACCAACATCCACATCAAGGATTGGAGTTTGTGATCAGCGAGAAAGCCGATTACGTTCTTCATGGCTCTTGTCGAAATCCTCACCATTTTAGTAAAGACACTTTAGTCACTGCAGACGAAAAGGTCGCTAGCTTACGTGTTGATGAGCGACCAGACATGCTGATCATGAGTGGTGACCAAATTTATGCAGACCACGTAGCGGGGCCGACTTTGGACGCCATAGAGCAAGTCGTTAAGCTACTAGGGTTACCAGACGAGCAATTTGAGCAAGCGCCCATTGCAGATACAAAAGCACTGTATAAACACCCAGATTGCTACTATGGACGCGATAAGCTTCTGCCACATTATGTCGATG
>NZ_JAWPOT010000511.1:0-573 GCF_033344415.1 Vibrio sp. 1727 | reverse complement strand
TATACTTATGGCATTTGCATCATTGAGGAAAGAATATGATCCAAGAAATCATAGAGAAGAAGTTACATAGTGAGCTGCAACCAAGCTACTTAAAAGTTATCAACGAAAGTTACATGCACAATGTACCGCCTGGCTCGGAAAGTCACTTTAAAGTCATTGTTGTGAGTGACTTATTTGCCGGTCAGAGATTGATTGGCCGTCACCGTCAAGTTCATCAAATTCTTGCCGATGAGCTAGATAATCATATTCACGCGCTTGCGATCCATACTTACACAGAGGAAGAGTGGAAACGTGAGCAAAATGGTGCACCAGACAGTCCAATGTGTATGGGAGGAGGGCGTTAACCCCTTTCAAACCAGACGTTTTTAGAAAGATGGCTCAGGCCATCTTTTTTTGTTTTACATTTTGTGTGGGACAAAAATGTGGCACAAATGTTGGTTAAAAAATGTGTTAACAGCGTTTCAACAAATGAATATAAATTAAAGCATATTTCAGGCTGTGAATATTTCATTTCCATAAGATATGTGTGGAATATGTCATTTGTGCGTTCGGTCAAAGTTATGACTAATATTT
>NZ_JAWPOT010000510.1:0-573 GCF_033344415.1 Vibrio sp. 1727 | reverse complement strand
CGCTCAATCAATTCAATGAATCCCCCAGCAAGGCCCGCCTCTACTACTGTGAAGGCATGTTGGTTGGCCATTTGATTTATCAAGAGCTGAGGTCTGAATTTAGGATTCTCAGCTTTTGGCATTTAGGGCGCTCGATACTGAAGTACTTAGTCACCGACATTCTCCAAGTCATGGGAAATACGATCATCCATTTCCCGGTTCATGAGCCCGTGATTAAACAACTTCTCTTCGACATTTTTATTCGGGACTTCTATCAACATCGGCGAGTTACGTTCTTTAGAGCCCCCGCCACACAAATCTTCGGAAACCCCATGGTGAAATATTGCTTTGATGGGCTGTTAGACCTAGTGCTCTATCGCTTTCATCAAGTAGGAAATGAGTTTATGCAGTCTCGACAGGAGGTTCATTGATGATGAATACCAACACAACCAACAACACCGTCTTATTGTTCACCTTCAACAACATTCAAGGTCGCGGCTTGCAAACCGCTATTGAACAGAACCTAGAAAAACCCGTACTTTTAACCCGAGGCGCTGACGTCAATTTCCCTAGCACCCGCGATGAACACTATAT
>NZ_JAWPOT010000509.1:0-574 GCF_033344415.1 Vibrio sp. 1727 | reverse complement strand
TGCTTTTTTCGGTGCCAATTCAAGTGCATACAAACCAATCAGCATGACAGGGCCGTAAATCAAGAAGCCAATCGCGATAAGAGCCATCATATCGATTGTTGGGTTGCCCGCAGGGTTGAACCAGTAAACCAATACCGCCAACGTTACCAATACCATGAACAAGATGCCTGCAGGTGCACGACGGCCTTTGAACAGTTTGTCCGAAATCCAACCACACAATAACGTGCCAGGAATACCCGCCCACTCGTATAGGAAGTAAGCCCAAGACGATTTATCTACCGAGAAGTCCTTCGCTTCTTTTAGATAAACGGGTGCCCAGTCCAACACACCGTAACGGATCAAGTAAACAAACGCGTTTGCAATCGCAATCGACCACAACAGTTTATTGTTGAATACGTACTTGAAGAAAATTTCCTTCGCCGTCATTTCTTGTTCATGCGACTTGTCGTAGTCATCTGGGTAGTCATCTTTGTACTCTTCAATCGGCGGTAGACCACAAGACTGAGGCGTATCTCGAACCGTCATCCAAATGAACACCGCAACCAAAGTGGCGAAAAATGCAGGTACATAAAAT
>NZ_JAWPOT010000050.1:0-4964 GCF_033344415.1 Vibrio sp. 1727 | reverse complement strand
TTCCTCCTTAGCTCAGTTGGTAGAGCGACGGACTGTTAATCCGCAGGTCGCTGGTTCGAGCCCAGCAGGAGGAGCCACTTTTAAAGCCGCATCACTTGATGCGGCTTTTTTGTATCTGCTTTATACGTCATTTCTCACTTTCCCATTTATCTACACTTCATTTCTAAACATCAGCGAACATTAAATCCTTTCTTCAAAAACACTTATTTCACGCTAAAAATTTAATCCTCATCGTAATTTTAATACGCATTAGTATCCGAGCATATTCATCTTCACTAAGATGCCCGAGTTATTACATTTCTTCTTTTAGCTATGCCTTGCATAGTGATAACACTTTATTTGTGAGCTAAATATGAAACTAAAAACTCAAGCCTATTTATTATCTGCGATCATATTGCTAGCTCTCCTAGCTTTGACCGCAACGGGCTTATGGACACTTCGCGTCGCAAGTAACCTTGATAACAAAGCTCGAGTTACTGAGCTATTTAAAAGTGCGTACAGCATACTTACCGAAGTAGAAAAGATGGCTATCGAAGGCAAAATGCCGGAAGACGAAGCGAAAGCATTTGCCACTCGCCTACTTCGTAACAATATCTACAAAGACAACGAATACGTTTATGTCGCAGATGAAAATATGATGTTCATCGCCGCACCACTAGACCCTCAACTGCACGGAACCAGCTTCCATGACTTTAAAGATGGCAGTTGTAATAGCGTAGGCCAACTCATTCTAGATGTATTGGGGCACAAAACAGGTCAGATCGTTGAATATACCTGGAGCCAAAAACAAGCAGATGGCAGCATTGAAGAAAAACACTCGATAGCAGAAAAAACACCACACTGGGGCTGGGTTGTCGGTACAGGTATTGGCTTTAATGAAGTTAACGCACGTTTTTGGTCGACAGCACAATGGCAGCTTGTGCTATGTCTGATTATCGCGGGAAGCATTCTAAGTGGCCTGATCATTTCGATTCGCAAAATGCTTCATCTACTTGGTGGAGAGCCTAACGATGTGCGCAAAGCAGTTCAAGCTGTCGCTCAAGGAGACATTCAGACCAGTTTTGATACTGTGGCACCGAGAGGAAGTATCTATCGTGCCGTGCAAGATATGAGTCAATCACTAGCTACTATGGTGACAAACCTAGAGAAGTCTATGCATGCACTGCGCGCAGAGTTGTCTGCCGTAGAAGCTCGATCAAATACGATTGCCGATCTTACCGCATCTCAGCAGCAATCAACGGCGATGATTGCCACTGCGATGACTGAAATGGCATCTTCAGCCAACCATGTTGCCAATTCAGCAAGCGACACCGCAAACAATACGGACGAGGCTGACAAACAAAGCCAACATACTCAGAAACTCATTCATAACACGGTTGAAAACATTCAAGGTTTAGCTTCTCAATTAAATACTGCGAGTAAAGCGGTCGCCGATCTAGATCAGGATGTAAATAATATTGTAAAAGTGCTCGATGTGATTGGTGATATTGCAGAGCAAACAAACCTATTGGCACTCAATGCAGCCATTGAAGCAGCACGTGCTGGAGAACAAGGCCGAGGCTTCGCAGTCGTTGCTGATGAGGTACGCAACCTAGCAGGACGCACACAAGACAGCACAAAAGAGATTCAGTATATGATCTCCAATCTGCAAGAAGGCTCTCGCAATGCCATTCACACAATGGAAATATGTGCAGAAACCAGTGAAAGCACTGTTACAGAGTCTAAGAATGCCTCTGAAGCTCTACAGCAAATTGTAACGGCGTTAGAATCTATCACCACAATGAGCCAGCAGATCGCTACTGCTGCCGCTGAGCAGACGCAGGTTAGCGATGATATTGCGCTACGCATAAACCTTATCGAGGAAAGCGGAGGCCAACTCAACTCTGTCGTAACCGAGAGCCAATCAAGTACTCAAAGTTTAGCTTCACTAGCGAATGAGCTAGAAGGTTGGGTAAACAAGTTCTCAGTAAAGCACTAGTTTAAAGTCAATTGTTCAATAAAAAGCACGTTTTCAGACGTGCTTTTTTGTTTTTATCGCCTTTATTTTGCAAGTGAACACACTATCAATGTTAAAACATCGCTTAAAGCATGGCGCATTGCTGCTAAAAACGCATAAAAACAGCCCACTCCGAGCACAAATTCATCAAACGATATTTTATTTTAATTTTATTGTTGACCTGAAAGCCGAAAAGCCTTTTAATACACCTCGTCGCCCGGATAGCTCAGTCGGTAGAGCAGAGGATTGAAAATCCTCGTGTCGGTGGTTCGATTCCGCCTCCGGGCACCACAATTTATTAATTGTTGGTGCTTAGCACGAACAATGTTAAAGAATAAAATGTGCCGATTTAGCTCAGTAGGTAGAGCAACTGACTTGTAATCAGTAGGTCACCAGTTCGATTCCGGTAGTCGGCACCATTTATTCTCTTAAAAAGACAATTCCTCCTTAGCTCAGTTGGTAGAGCGACGGACTGTTAATCCGCAGGTCGCTGGTTCGAGCCCAGCAGGAGGAGCCAATTTTCATTATTAAGTTAATAACTTATTAATGACATTGTGCCGACTTAGCTCAGTAGGTAGAGCAACTGACTTGTAATCAGTAGGTCACCAGTTCGATTCCGGTAGTCGGCACCACTTATTAAAATTTGTTCCTCCTTAGCTCAGTTGGTAGAGCGACGGACTGTTAATCCGCAGGTCGCTGGTTCGAGCCCAGCAGGAGGAGCCATATTAGAAGAAGCCGCATCACTTGATGCGGCTTTTTTGTATTAGTTTAAAGCTAAGCTCTCTCCTACTACCCACGAAATAACATAAGCGCTTTGATTATTAAAAACCGCTTACCGCAAGCTAACTATCGACTCACTAAGTAACCAGAAAATATTAACCACAAACGCGCGTGGCAAATGGTATGCCTTTCAACTAAAAAAAAGCCAGGTAAAAACCTAGCTTTTTAATTCAATCGGCCATCTCTGAAATCAGCTTAAACCACCAAGACAAATATACTTTGTCTCCAGATATTCATCGAGGCCTTGCTTAGCACCTTCCCGTCCAACACCCGACTCTTTAACTCCACCAAATGGAGCCACTTCAGTAGAGATGATCCCTTCATTCACTCCAACCATGCCATACTCTAAACCTTCACTAAAAGTCACAATACGCTTCAAGCTATTCGTATAGAAATAACAAGCCAAACCATATTCTGTATCGTTCGCCATTTCGAGAACTTGATCATCATTTTCAAAGGTAACAATAGGCAACACAGGCCCGAATAGCTCTTGCTGAACAATCGACATATTCTGCGTCACACTATCCAAAAGAACGGGCTCCATAAAGCGACCAGGCAGTCTCTGTGGAGAGTTAGCAATAGAGGCTCCTTCTTGTACAGCTTGATCGATCACCGCCTCTAGTCGATGCTTAGAGGCCATCGTAATAACAGGGCCTAATGTGACACCTTTCTCTAAACCATTGCCAAGCTTTAATTTGCTTAACTTCGACAATACTTTATCAATAAAAGCTTGTTTTACATTTTTATGAACATATAACCGATTGGTACAAACACATGTTTGCCCTGCATTACGGAACTTCGACGCGACAAGCCCTTCCGCAGCCGCATCTAAGTCTGCATCTTCAAACACGATGAAAGGCGCATTACCACCCAACTCCATCGACACCGCCTTGACTGAATCACTGGCTTGCTTCATCAAAATTTTCCCGACTCGCGTAGACCCCGTAAAAGAGATCTTCTGAATCCTAGGATCAGTACTTAGTACTTGACCAAACTCAGCAGCCTGCTCCGACACCACGACAGAAAGCAGTTCTTTAGGGATACCAGCCTGATAAGCTAATTCAACAACAGCAATTGCAGTGAGAGGGGTAAGCTCTGATGGCTTGATCAACATGCCACAACCTGCCGCTAGGGCTGGTGCTGCTTTTCTTGTAATCATCGCAATAGGGAAGTTCCAAGGTGTAATTGCAGCGCATACTCCCACAGGCTGGCGAATTGCAGATAGACGTCTATCTGTCGTGGGGGCAGGAATAACTTCGCCATAAGCACGTTTTGCTTCTTCTGAGAACCATTCGACAAAAGAGGCACCATACATCACTTCCCCTTTGCTCTCAGCTAAAGGTTTACCCTGCTCTAAGGTAATAATCGTGGCTATGTCTTCTGCATTATCAAGAAGTAGTTGATACCACCCCCTCAAACGACGAGAGCGCTCTTTGGCACTTAATTTAGCCCAACGGACTTGCTCCGTTTTGCACTGACCAATGAGATCATCTAACTCATCAAGAGTACTAGGCTTTAACCGAATTAACTCTTGCTCAGTTGCAGGGTTGATGACCACAATTCCCTCATCGGAAGCCCATTGCTTAAATACAGATTTCAGCGTTTCATTTTTTATTTGTTGCATCATCAAACATACTCCTCAAGAACTCCTCTTAGGTTAATCGCTACTAGCAAGTTCAGCAAAGAAAACAAAGTTTTCTAAAAGGCATTAATTTTCGGAAGACTTAGCTCTCTTCCTCACTATATTTCGGGAAATTGCGTAATCCACGCAACGACGGTCCCGCTCTAAATATGGGAGCAATGAATGTTTGAGAAATAAGAAGTAGAAAATTATTGTTTAAGAGAGACGCTAACAAAACGCGCAGTGAGGAAGACTATTCATTCTACTACGGTTGAGGGCGAGTGTTATAAAGACTCATTGTTCAAATGACCAATCTTTCAACGAGGACATGATACAAACTCGGAGTAATTGGAAGTGCAGGCAGCAGGCTCATCTTCCTGAGAAACTCATGTGCCAAAAGGGTAAAGAAAGTCGTATTGTCTCGCCTTCAATGTGTAAATGCATTTCTAGGGGACACGACCAAACGAAAAAGCCCCAGTCTTTCGACTAGGGCTTAATATAAGTGGCGGAGTGGACGGGACTCGAACCCGCGACCCCCGGCGTGACAGGCCGGTATTCTAACCAACT
>NZ_JAWPOT010000508.1:0-574 GCF_033344415.1 Vibrio sp. 1727 | reverse complement strand
GAGTTTGCCAAATTGTCGGCTCTGAGCTCGTTGCTCTGCTAAGGTCGCGCCATTAAAGGCTTGTTCTCGCAGCAGCTTTTGATAATTGTTGAAACGGCGAATTTCAAGAGAGCCATTTTCAATGGCCGCTTGAACGGCGCAACCTGGCTCGGTTTGGTGTTTACAATCACCAAATCTACAATGCTCGGCAAGCGCTTCAACGTCAGCAAAGGCTTCGCTGACACCAGCTTCGCAATCGACGAGTTGGATTTCTCGCATTCCTGGAGTATCGATCAAAATCCCGCCTGCAGGTAATAGGTGAATCGAGCGCGAGGTCGTCGTATGGCGTCCTTTGCTGTCGTCTTCACGGATATGCCCTGTCGATTGTTCTTGTTGACCAAGTAACGCGTTGACCAGCGTTGACTTACCCACCCCTGATGAACCGATAAAAGCAACGGTTTGCCCTTCATTACACCAGCTCATGAGCTTAGAAGTACTTTCTGCATCTAAGCCGTTGACCGTCTCAATGACTAGCAGAGGGTCTAGCTTTTGTACTTGGCTTTTGAGTTCATCGACGTCGTCGCACAAATCGGCT
>NZ_JAWPOT010000507.1:0-574 GCF_033344415.1 Vibrio sp. 1727 | reverse complement strand
AATAGCCATATCTAAAAAATGGTTTTATAAAAAGTAAGAACCTTTCCTATCGAGTGCACTTGTGAAGATTGGCAATTATTAATAATGTGCTCAGTGTCACATAAATAATTCAGTATCTTCATGTTTTATATGGAGTTAACAGAACCAACCAATCTATACCATTTATATTTCAATCAGTATTGATAGATATAAATAAACAGGTACAACTGTATTTAAGTTAGACATTGAAAACCGACACAGAGGTGAGAAAATCATTGTCGACAACTTTTTCACACCTATAGTGAATAATGTTCGTTAAGATCAACATTCGAATTTATCGAGATTGGATAAGAATAAATGAAACGTGTACTTTTGGTAGAAGATAATCGTGAAATAGCGGGAATGTTGTTCGATTATTTTGAGTGTGCTGGCATGCAGCTGGATTATGCCGACAACGGTGAGCTAGGCTTAAAACTGGCGATGGAGAATGCGTTTGACATCATTTTGCTCGACCTCATGCTGCCGCGCATGGATGGCCTAACACTGTGCAACAAGCTGCGCGATGCAGGTAATAACACTCCGGTGTTGATGTTGA
>NZ_JAWPOT010000506.1:0-574 GCF_033344415.1 Vibrio sp. 1727 | reverse complement strand
AGCCAAGGTCAAGTGTCACAGGATGGTATGAAAACCACCTTGAACTTGGATAACGATCCTGAACTGGGCAAGTACTCATGGCGCGGAGAAATCTTTGCAACGGATTTCGCAACCCAGCGTGCACTGGTGTTTCCTATTCAAGAACAAACCTTCAGTGTCGTTGATGAAGTGGATTTAGAAGCTGCCCGCATAGCCAAAGAAGCAGAGCTGGCCGAGCAACGCCGTATTGAGATGGAAAAACGCATCATTGCAGAGCGCGAAGCAGAGCGTAAACGCAGCATGATCATCATTGCGGTCGGCAACGTAGTGATGCTTTTGATTGCTGTTGTGGCTTGGATTGTGTGGCGCAAGTTAAAAGCGAAACGACAAGCCATGCCTGAAATGCAATTGGAAGTGCCAAAGAAATAAGGCAGAAGAGTTAGAGAAAGAACGGAGCCCATCGGCTCCGTTTTTTGTTTATCTTAGATTATCGCTTAAGCCACTTCTGGAATTGGCTTTGGTGGTTGTTCCAAATCGGGTTCTTTTTGCACGGTTGGAACAATCCCTTCACCGACAGCACTGAGGTAGCTACCAC
>NZ_JAWPOT010000505.1:0-574 GCF_033344415.1 Vibrio sp. 1727 | reverse complement strand
AATAAAGCTTACCGCATTCTATTCAATCGTAAGTTTAATGAAGAAGCGGGCGCATGGATGCAAGAGCTGCGTGCAAGTGCGTTTGTTGAAATCGTGGATGACAACAATGACAACTAATTCAATTCGCAGAATTGTCGTAACCGCAGGGGAACCTGCGGGCATCGGCCCTGACTTAGTGCTGGCTCTATCAAAAGAAGATTGGGCACACCAGATTGTCGTCTGCGCAGATAAAAACATGTTGCAGGAACGTGCCAAAATGCTTGGCATTGATGTCCAACTCTTTGATTACAATCCTGAAGAAGCACCTAAGGCGCAAAAAGCGGGCACACTTATCGTTGACCACGTTGAAATTTCGGAAAACGCGATTGCTGGTCAACTTAATGAAGCCAACGGCCACTACGTATTAAAAACGCTAGAAAGAGCCGCTTTGGGCTGTATGAATGATGAATTTGATGCTATTGTCACCGGCCCTGTTCACAAGGGGGTGATCAATCGCGCAGGTGTTGCATTCAGTGGTCATACTGAATTCTTTGCCGAGAAATCAAATACACCGTTAGTGGTGATGATGTTGGCA
>NZ_JAWPOT010000504.1:0-575 GCF_033344415.1 Vibrio sp. 1727 | reverse complement strand
ATTTTGCACCAATGAGCAGTTAAGAGATGACCGCCATGACAGTTTCAAATCAATTCGCAGCAAGTTCGTTTGTGCGTTCCTTTGTTAAAGGAGAGAGGTAACGTGATAACTATCGCTATTAACGACCAAGCTCAGCTGGTCGAGTGTAATGCCAACCTACAGCAAATCATTACCCAGTTTTCTCTGCCTGAAATGGGCTGTGTTTTTGCCATTAATAATCAAGTGGTGCCGCGTAGCGAATGGGCGAGTACGGTACTTTCTGAGGGAGATAGCATCTCTCTGTTTCAAGCCATCGCAGGGGGATAATGTCGATGCTGAAAATTGGTGATAAAGAATTTCAATCACGCTTGTTCACAGGAACAGGTAAATTTTCTAATAGCGGTTTAATGGCCGAAGCCATCCAGGTTTCAGGTTCACAGCTCGCGACGATGGCGCTTAAACGTGTGGATGTGCATGATCAGCAAGATGACATTTTGCAGCCTCTGATTCACGCCGGTGTGAATTTGCTACCGAACACCTCTGGCGCTAAAAATGCTAAAGATGCAGTTTTTGCTGCGCAGCTTGCTCGCGAAGCG
>NZ_JAWPOT010000503.1:0-575 GCF_033344415.1 Vibrio sp. 1727 | reverse complement strand
CAAGAACCGAGATAAGTTCAGTGACGTTTGAGTACTGTACCAGCTCATGTGGCGGCAAGTTACCCACAACCGCAAACAACCACAATAGGTAACAAACCAAAGGAATCGTAGAGCCGACAACGATCATGTTGCGCAGCTGAGTTTTGCTCGCTTCTTTGTTGTAAGTCACCAACGAAGGAATGACGACCATAAAGCCAAAACTGGTGAATAGCACAGAACTGGTTTTGATCAGTGCCATTTTGTCGCTACTAACGACTTCGTTTAGGCCTTCGAATGAAACACTAGGAGCAAGAGCAAACAGCGTTAAAACAAGCGCAACAATCATACCGATAAACAGACCACGGTTCAGCTTGTCGACCACACCAGTGCCAGCAGAAACAATCAGACCCACTAAGATGGTAAAGCCAACTTGGCTAGAAACAGTGGAAACAGAAAGGCCGACTGATGCCGTGATTTTTTGCACTAGATCGCCAGCGCCAATGATGTAAGCCATCAATAGACAAACAAGCAACGCGTAAAGCAGGCCATTAGTCACTAACTGACCGCCTTTACCAAGTGTTTCGCGGGCGATTGCG
>NZ_JAWPOT010000502.1:0-575 GCF_033344415.1 Vibrio sp. 1727 | reverse complement strand
CGCAACTTCGTCATGTTTTCCAGAGTCGTTGGTGCGCTATCAATAATGCGCGACTCGGTGATCTCTAACGTGAGGTTTTTGGCGGGCAGCTTGGTGACATCCAGCACTCGTGTCACGGTGTCGACAAACGCCGGACAGGAGAGCTGATTGACCGAGATGTTCACGTGCAATTGGAAGTCTGACGGCCACTGTTTGTTCTCGATGGCTTTGTATGTGTCTCGGCACGCTTGCAGCAAGATTTGTTGGCCAATGGCTTTGATCATGCCGCTTTCCTCCGCGATTGGGATGAAATCTAATGGTGAGATCATACCGCTTTCGCTATTCCAGCGAGCTAGGGCTTCGGCGCCACATACGTTACCACTCGCGAGATCGATGATCGGCTGATAATGAGGCACAAATTCGCGCTTGTCGATGCCCGTTTGCATCTTCGTGAGCAGCTGAGTACGAAACTTCGATGCGCTCGCGAGTTCTGGGCTGTAGTAACAAATGCCCGTCAGTGGATCTTGCTTCGCGTAGCTCAGAGCAATGCTGGCATTGCGTAGCCAAAGCGGCATGTTCTCACCATGCTTGGTTTG
>NZ_JAWPOT010000501.1:0-577 GCF_033344415.1 Vibrio sp. 1727 | reverse complement strand
CAGTCGAACTCGTCTTAATATTATCGGTGCGTTACCGCTTCAAAATATTGGCGCAACGGTGACAGACACGTATGACACGATAAACAGCGAGAGCATTGTTCGCTTCTTCTGGAAGCTCAAAAAGGAGCATTATCCGTTGGAGCAAAAAGTTCACCTAGTGCTTGATGGTGCCGCCTATCATCAGTCCGAGTTGGTGAAAAATGCGGCAAAAGTGCTCAATATCGAGCTTCATTACTTACCGCCTTACAGTCCAAATTTAAATCCAATAGAGCGGCTTTGGAAAGTGATGAATGAGCATGCGAGGAACAATATTTACTTCTCCTCGAAGGCTGAATTTACAACGGCTATTAATGAATTTTTCAATGTAACGTTGCCAGAAGTTGCAGGCTCACTGGTATCCCGAATTACGGATAATTTTCAGATATTGAAACCTGTATCTTCAAGTTGAACGGGTATAGCGCATTAGTTCCAATCTACTCTGGTACCTATATTTGGATACTCTCGGCTCAAGTCATCAAAACAACTTTTTAAAGATTCGAAACTCTCTGGGTGAGCTGACTTCAAATGACTAGAACCT
>NZ_JAWPOT010000500.1:0-577 GCF_033344415.1 Vibrio sp. 1727 | reverse complement strand
CGACCAAAAAGCTTGATGGTGAGTTTGCTAACACTCATCGCTCAAGTCTGGGAAGTAAACACCATACTCGCCGTAAAAACGCAATCTCACACATACGCAGCACGACGTTACAGTAAAGGACGCATCAAAACTGACTACGACGCACTATGGCAAGAGTTGGGGGGCATTGAATACAACCGCCATTTCTACGAATTAAAAGTGAATGATACGCGCCGCGATACTGAGGGAATGTCTCGCTCTAAACGCTCGATGTACCGCCGTCGTTATGAGTGGCTAGACAACACCAAAGCTGAGTTTGCGACGCGTCTGCGTTAATCCAGCGTATCACTCGACATCTTGTTTATTCGTTTACTATTCGGAGTCCTTATGTCTTACAAATACGCCGTAGCATGCTTGTTGTCTGCACTTTCTGTCACCGCTCATGCCGAGCCAACCAAACACATTGTGGGGCAAATTTAGGCTATGGTGACGTCAGTTACGACGTCAATAATGGCCATGATGACGGCGACATGTTCTTAGGGGATGTGTATTACCGTTACATGTTCGACCAAAACTTCGGCCTTGAAGCAGGTTACAA
>NZ_JAWPOT010000499.1:0-577 GCF_033344415.1 Vibrio sp. 1727 | reverse complement strand
ATACTGTATTCGTATGACTGAATCGTATCAGTGTTGTACTGGAACGATTTGGTTTTCACGTCTCTTCCAATCAAGTTTTTAGCCGAGATACCCAAACGATATGGACCGAAGAACCAAAGTGCCCCCGCATCTAAGTTAAACATAGTTTCAGCAGTTTCGTGTTCACGGAGATCTTTGGTATCAAAGTTCTTAAAGCTGGTCGCATACGAATATGTATAGATGCGCTGCAGTTTTGGGGTGATACCAAAAGAAAGATGCTGATTCATAAAGTTGGTGTACTTGGCAAGAGACACCCCCGCCTCCGCTACGCCAATCGAAACACCTTGAACATAGCTGTCTGTCAGTGGATCGACACCTGATGTATCAACATTAGGTTGAACAAATGACTCTGTGTAGAGTTTTCCGTAGACAGTTGCTGATAAGAATTTATTTGGAATACCAACGGCAACGACACCACCTAAGTCAAAATCCATTTTTTTGCCGTCAATAGCGTCCATGGACTTTTTGATCTCATCAACATCGGTCAGCTTACTAATCCGCTCGATTTCGTCAATAAGATCATATTGATCGTCATAAC